>JBOFIZ010000297.1:0-12812 GCA_051650425.1 Bacteroidales bacterium | reverse complement strand
AAAGAGGATTAAAAAAGATTCAATAGAGTTACTTTTGTTACCAAAAGTTTGTTCACAGCTGTAAAAGTATAAGTTTTCAGTTAAAAAACAAACATTTTTATCAAAAGGAAATTATTAAAATAATATTTCGTAAGAATAAGACTCTATAATACAAAGCTTTAAAAGTTGCACAGATGTTACAATTGTGTTACATAATATGGATCAGGGTAGGATAAGTATCTGATTAAACCTATAAAAAAGATGAAATATGATTGCTTGTCCTTCAATTTTAGTCATCCTGTATAAAGGGCATTTCGAGTATTTACTTATTTTTGTCTGAGAAATACATTAAAAGATACGCCCTATTAAAACAATAAGAAATATAATACTTGGATTGCTGTTCTGTGTAATGTTTTTATACACGACAGTATATATAGTTCTAAGCATTCCTTCTGTTCAATCAAAAATAACAACAACACTTTCGAAAGAGTTATCTGAATATTTTGACGCAAGTGTCGAGATCAAAGAAGTGAAACCTGAACTATTTGATAAGATTTCCTTACGTGAGGTGACGATCAAAGACCAGCATAACGCAACGATATTAAGTGCCAATAAAATTGCTGCTAACCTAAACTTGTGGGAGCTGACAAAGCGCAGGCTGGTAATAAATACGATACAATTGTTCTCTTTTGATGCACATTTGTATCGTGAATCTTCGCATGCTCCTCTCAATATTCAGTTTATTATTGATAAATTCAAACCTAAGAAAAAGAAGAAAAAGAAGGGGCTGATTGAGATACAGCTGCGTACGATCCTTGTAAGAAGAGGTAATGTAAACTATGATAATTATGAGAAAGCTTCTACTCCGGGTGTGTTTAATGCGAACCATATCGGAGTGAAGAATCTTTTGGCATCTGTATCCATTAAAACGATATCTTCAGATTCTGTACAGGCTGTTGTAAAACGAATCAGTTTCCAGGAACAGGCAGGATTTGAACTTAAAAAACTAGCTTTCGATATAGAGGGGAATAAACAGGGTTTTCGTCTTACGGATTTTCAATTGAATCTTAATAACTCTTCACTGAATATTGATACGGCTTATACGGACTTTAAGAATTGTCCGATTATCACAAACAGAGAGACTATTTTTAAATTTCGGAAAGAATGGAAGGATTCTCTATTAAAACATACCGAAATCTATGCACGTATAACTCCTTCATTTGTTTCTACAGAAGATTTTACGTCATTCATTCCCAAATTGAAAGAATTGCCTGCTGTCGTTTCCGTACAGGGAACTTTGAGCGGATCGATAGATAATCCCGTTTTGGATAAATTTTATTTATCCGGGAAAGAACTCTTTCATTTAGATATGCGGGCCAGTGCTTCGGGTTTGACAAATCTGAAAGATGCATATCTGTTTACTGAGATAAATAATTTGTTTGTTGCTCCTGAAGCAATTGATATGCTTACGCATGCATTTATTCCTAAAAAGAGTTATGTACATGAGCTGGGTGAGCATGCCGGGATTACACAAATGAAACTTTCAGCATCAGGATTTCTGAATGATTTTCAAATTCATACGACTGTACACAATAAGTTAGGTAAGGTTGTATTGAACTCTGAAATGAAGTATTCGGATAAAGATTCGATGTGGTCTGCTCAGGGTGGTGTTTCGGCTAATGATGTGTTTCTGAAGGTGCTGGTGCCTGCTAAAGATGCCGAAATGCTGGATCAGGCGAATCTTTGGTGTGATTTTTCAGGATCGTGGTCGCCGGGGAAGAAACCGATGGCAAAGATTAACGGAGAATTGTTTGATTTCGATTTTAAAGGTTATCACTACGGTAACGTCCGGTTTAAAGCTATGTACTCGCCTGCCAATATTGAGGCGCAGGTCGGAATGAATGATTTGAACGGGTATGCATATATAAAAGCTCAGCTGCTTAATTTAGGAACAAAAAACCAGTCGCTTCACTCGGTTATAGATATAACAGGCCTGAATACAGATGCGTTGAATCTGACTAAGAGGAATAAGAATCTGACATTTAGTGGTAAAGGGCAAATCGATTTGTCAGGTGCCGGATTGAATGATATTTCGGGGAGTATACGTTTCGATTCTTTAGAGATTGAAAATAACGAGAATAAGGTTGAGATCCGCCAGTTATATATTGATGCAAATCAAGCGCAGACGTATAAGCAGATCAAAATTAATTCGTCATTATTGAATGGCTCGATCCGCGGAGATTATAAATTGACGAATATACCGGGGAATCTGCTGACTGTATTTGCAAATGAATTACCAGCGTTGTTTCGTACTGTACCAGTAAAAAATAATGAGCCAGAAGCACAAAATCATATTGTGTATGATTTTGAGACCGGGGATTTGAATCCGTTATTTCATATTTTAGGAGTGCCTTTCGAAACAAAACGATCGGTTTCCTTATCCGGATTTTTTGACAACAGAACACAGCGCTATGATCTGTCTCTGATTGTACCCGAATGTAAAATAGGGAAGACCGTACTGGATCAGAGTCAATTGTATTTGCATAATGAGAATGGTGATCAGAATCTGGAGGTGCGGACAACTACGTTTAATAAAAAGCAACAACCTGCAAATATAAAATTGAATGTAGTCGGACGTAATGACTCTGTATTTACAAATGTTGCAGTAAGTAACAGCGCATCCAAAACTTTTGGAGGCGAATTGAAATTAGCGTCTTATTGGCGTACGGATGATCAGAAGAAATTGGAAGGACATGTAGAGATTCGTCCAACCAATGTGATTGTGAATGATACAATCTGGAATATTGCTCCGGCAGATATTTATCTGAGAAAAGATGGTATTTTAGTCGATCAGTTTTCAATCTCGCATCAAAATCAGTATGTGAAGATTAATGGTAAGGCTTCCAGGTTGCCGGCGGATACACTGGATCTGCAATTACAATCCATTAATCTTGATTATGTGTTTGATTTGCTGAATGTGGCAAATGTGCATTTTGGAGGCTATGCATCGGGCGACTTCAAATTGTCAGACTTTGAAAAGATTCCTCATATCTTTACGAACAACTTTAATGTAAAGAACTTTAGTTTCAATAATTCTTATTTGGGAGATCTGTCTCTGTATAGCGAATGGAATAAGGAGCAAATGGGTATTCTGATGCAGGGTGCCATAAAAGAAGGCGAAAATATGTCCTATGTCGATGGATTTATTTTTCCGACAAAAGGCTCTCTGGATCTGAGCTTTGATGCATCTAATTTAAATATAGGTTTTATTAACCAGTTTGTTTCGTCTGTTTTTACTAAATTTGAAGGACGTGCTACAGGTTATGTCCGCTTATTTGGTAGTTTCTCAAAGCTTGCTCTTGATGGTAATGCCGATTTGCATAATGTGAATCTGGGCGTAGGATACACAAATACGGAATACACCGTTAATGATAAAATCTATTTGGAGCCTGAGCGGATTTATTTTCAGAATGCCCAGCTTACAGACTCTAAGGGGAATAAAGGCAGGGCTTCAGGAGAAATGACCCACATCGGATTTAAGGATATACGCTATGATATAAATCTGTTTCCTGAGAATATGCTGGTATTCAATACCAATAAAAATCAAAATGATTTATTTTTTGGCACGGTTTATGCAACAGGTAAAGCGAGTATTAAAGGAGATGAGGGGAATGTCAATATTTCATTAAACGGACGTACGGAACCCAATTCTCATTTTACATTCTCCATCGGTGGTAGTGCATCAGCCGGAGAATATCAGTTCTTGACATTTCGTGACAAGAAAGCTGCTTATGATTCGCAGAATGCAGGCAGCGATAGTTTGCAAACCGAAACGACTGTGAGGGAGCACCCTTCATCGGTGATTAATATTGATTTGCAGGTTGATGTGACTCCGGAGTCAAAACTGACACTGATTATGGATGAGGTGACAGGTGACGAAATTCAGACTACCGGAAACGGAAGTATGCGTCTGACCTATAATTCGCGGAGTGAGGATGTGAAATTGTATGGTACTTATACAATCGAGAAGGGGGATTATTATTTCAATCTTCAGAATCTGTTTGTGCGTGAGTTTCAGATTCAGAATGGAAGCTCCGTTGTATTTAGAGGAAATCCGATGGGTGCCGATTTAAATATCAATGCGATCTATTCATTGACTGCCAACCTGGTAGATCTGAATGAAAATTTTGTGAATGACAGAGATTTGAGCCGTACGAATGTACCGGTACATTGTATGTTGAAAATAACGGGCGATATGTTGCATCCTGATCTGGACTTCGATATTTCTCTGCCTTCTAATTCAGATGATATAAACAGGAAGGTGAAGAGTATTATAGGTACTCCGGAGATGTTGAACCAACAAATTATCTATTTGTTGTTAGTAAATAAGTTCTATACGATAGATGTCGGTGACAACAAACAACGGAATGAACTTTCGGCTATAGCCTCATCCACGATATCTTCACAGTTGAATAATATTCTTCGTCAGGTAAGCAACAACTGGAACCTGGGTACGAATATACGTTCCGATAAAGGAGATTTCTCGGATATTGAGGTAGAGTTGGCTTTGTCGAGTCAGTTGCTGAATAATCGATTGCTGATTAACGGAAACTTTGGTTATAAGGATAATCCGAAATCTCAGACAAATTTTATCGGTGATATAGATGCAGAATATAAATTGACAAAATCCGGAAATTTAAGATTAAAGGGTTACAACAAAACCAATGACAGGAACTATTATATAAAATCGTCGGCAACGACACAAGGAGTAGGTCTTATCTATAAGCGGGATTTCGATAAGATTATGGACCTGTTCCGAAAACGAATTAAAAAGAAGGATAAACAAGAAAATGAGAATAAAACGGATGATCCGTCAATAAACTCAGAAGATAAAATAGAAAAATAAAAGTATTTATGGATAATCTATTTTCACAAAAACTAAAAGATATACAAGGCTATAGCTTGGAGGAAGCCGAAAGACTGAATTCTTCCGAATTATATCCGGAGCATCTGCTTTTAGGCATACTGAGAGACGGAAATAATCGGGCTATTAGTATCTTAAATCAGTTGCATATAGATGTTACTCACCTTAAAAGTGTAATAGACGATTCTGTGAAGAGTAATTACGCACAATCAGATAGCGAAATGGACTCGTCAATTCCGGTTGATACAATTACAAGCCGGATCATGATGATGTGTCGTCTGGAAGCGCGATTACTAAAAAATGATACTACAGATGTCGAACATTTGCTTTTAGCTATATTGAAAGAGGATAAAAACATGGCGAAAAAAATCTTAAACGAACATGACGTAACGTATGATAAAGTTTATCAGATCGTGAACGGAAAAAATACAGAAATAAAAAAAGAGGAGCTGCCTAAAGCCGGATTCACCGAAGAAGATGACGATGAAGACAGCGATAAGGATAGCTTTGGTGCAAGCCAGCAAACTAATTCGACAGATAAGTCAAAGCATGCGGCTAAACCGGTAAAAGATACTCCTGTATTGAATAATTTCGGTACGGATTTAACAAAGGCTGCTCAGGAGGAACGTCTTGATCCGATTATCGGAAGAGAGAATGAAATTGAGCGTGTAGCTCAGATCCTGTGTCGCAGAAAAAAGAACAATCCGATCTTGATTGGTGATCCCGGTGTAGGAAAATCAGCGATTGTAGAAGGGTTGGCTGCACGTATCGTTCAAAAGAAAGTATCACGTTTGTTGTTCAATAAACGTATTATTTCTCTGGACATGGCATCTGTAGTAGCGGGTACAAAATACAGAGGTCAGTTTGAGGAACGTTTGAAATCTATATTGAATGAACTGAAAGAAAACCCGGATATAATTCTTTTCATTGATGAAATTCATACAATTGTCGGAGCCGGTGGCGGAGGTGGTTCTCTGGATGCTGCCAATATTCTGAAACCTGCATTAGCCAGAGGCGAAGTTCAGTGTATCGGTGCGACAACTATTGACGAATACAGAAAAACAATTGAAAAGGACGGAGCTCTGGAAAGACGATTCCAAAAGATTATTGTATCGCCTACAACATCGGAAGAGACAATTCAGATTCTGCGTAACATCAAGGAGCGCTATGAGGATCATCATAATGTGAAATATACAGATGAGGCTTTATTGGCTTGTGTTTCTTTAACAGAGCGCTATGTTAATGACCGGAATTTCCCGGATAAAGCGATAGATGCGTTGGACGAAGCCGGTGCACGATCTCATATATCAAATATCGTTGTTCCTAAATCAATTACTGATTTGGAAACAAAGGTCGAAGAGATCCGGATGAGTAAGAATAATGCTGTTATAGCTCAGAATTTTGAACTGGCTGCTGACTTTAGAGATAAAGAACGTATAGCGCTATTGGATCTCGAAGCTGCACGTAAGGCTTGGGAAACTGAACTGGATAAAAACAGACAAGTTATTACAGATGATAATATTGCCGATGTGGTTGCTCTGATGACAGGGATTCCGGTTCAGAAGGTTGCCGAGACTGAAACGTCTAAGCTCTTGTTGATGAAAGATACATTGCAGCACGCAGTTATTGGTCAGGATGAAGCTGTTGAGACTCTTGTCAAAGCAATTAAACGTAGCCGTATCGGCTTGAAAGATCCGAATCGTCCTATTGGAACATTCTTGTTCCTGGGGCCTACAGGTGTAGGTAAAACACATTTAGCTAAAAAGCTGGCTGAGTTTTTATTTGATTCACCGGATGCAATGATTCGTATTGATATGAGTGAATACATGGAGAAATTCTCTGTGTCCCGATTGATCGGAGCACCTCCGGGATATGTCGGATATGAAGAAGGCGGACAGATTACGGAGAAAGTAAGACGTAAACCTTATTCGGTTGTATTGCTCGATGAAATTGAGAAAGCTCACCCTGATGTGTTCAATTTGCTTCTTCAGGTGTTTGATGAAGGACGTTTAACAGACAGTCTTGGCAGACAAGTCGATTTTAAAAATACGGTCATTATTATGACTTCCAATATCGGTACACGTCAATTGAAGGATTTCGGACGCGGAGTAGGGTTTACTACACCAATTGATAAATCAGAAAGAGATCACTCAAGAGCCGTTATTCAGAAGGCTTTAAATAAAGCATTTGCTCCTGAATTTATCAATCGTATTGATGATATTGTTATGTTTGATCAATTGAGTAAACCATCCTTGTTGAAAATTATTGACCTGGAGTTGAACTCGTTTATTAAACGTATGAATAAAATCGGATATGAAATTGAGGTTTCCGAATCTGCTAAGGAGTATGTAGCACGTGAGGGTTATGATGTCCAGTTTGGCGCACGTCCGCTTAAACGGGCTATTCAAAAACATTTGGAAGATGGTATTGCAGAAGCAATTTTATCTCATAATCTCAAAGAGGGTTCAAAAATATCGATTGATTTCAAAGAAGAGAAACTGCTGTTTAACAACAATGAAATAGATCAATAAAAATAAATCAGACAAAAAAAGAGGATACACCATTAAGTGTATCCTCTTTTTTTGTCTGATAATAAATGGCATCGGAAATAATTCAATGCTTTATTATTATTTATTTTTGAACGGGTTTAATAGATAAACATAATTCTTCTAGTTGCGCATTGTCAATAGCAGACGGAGCATCGATCATGACATCTCTTCCCGAATTGTTTTTAGGGAATGCGATACAGTCACGGATAGAGTCCAAACCTGCAAGGATAGAAACGAAACGATCCAATCCGAAAGCAATACCACCGTGAGGAGGTGCTCCGAATTTGAATGCATTCATTAAGAATCCGAATTGAGCTTCAGCCTGTTCCGGTGTAAATCCTAAGATTTCGAACATTTTATGCTGAAGTTTACTGTCATGAATACGAATAGAACCACCACCAAGCTCAACACCGTTAATAACAAGGTCATAAGCGTTGGCTCTGATTTTGCCCGGATCGGTATCAAGTAAATCGATATCTTCAGGTTTCGGAGCTGTAAATGGGTGGTGCATAGCGAAGAAACGCTGAGCATCTTCATCCCACTCAAGCAGAGGGAAGTCAACAACCCAAAGCGGAGCAAATACGTTTTTGTCACGCAGACCAAGTTGGCTGCCCATTTCTAAGCGCAATTCACACAATGCTTTTTGAGTTTTCTTTTCTTCACCTGCAAGGATAAGCATCAAGTCACCCGGTTTCGCATCAAAACGCTCAGCCCAAGCCTTAAGATCTTCTTGCGAGTAGAATTTATCAACAGAAGACTTAAGTGTACCGTCTGCTTCATATTTTACCCACACCAAACCTTTTGCACCTACCTGCGGACGTTTAACGAAGTCAGTTAGTGCATCGATTTGTTTACGTGTGTAAGTTGCACAACCTTCTGCACAAATACCACCTACGTATTCAACCGAATCAAAAACAACGAAGTTTCTGTCTGTTGTAAGATCTTTAAGTTCGACGAACTTCATACCGAAACGAATATCCGGTTTGTCAGATCCGTAATATTTCATTGCGTCAGCATAAGGCATGCGAATGAAATCTTCAGTAAGATCAACATTTTTCAGATGTTTGAACAAGTGTTTTGTCAAACCTTCAAATGTATTTAAAACATCTTCCTGATTAACGAAACACATCTCACAGTCAATTTGAGTAAACTCAGGCTGACGGTCAGCACGTAAATCCTCGTCACGGAAACATTTAACGATCTGGAAATAACGATCAAATCCAGATACCATCAATAACTGTTTGAACACTTGAGGAGATTGAGGTAAAGCATAGAATTCTCCCGGATTCATACGAGAAGGAACAACGAAGTCACGAGCACCTTCAGGCGTAGATTTGATTAATACAGGAGTTTCTACTTCAAGAAAACGTTGATCATCTAAGAAACGACGAGTTTCAAATGCCAGTTTATGACGTAATTCCAGGTTTGCTCTTACAGGAGTACGACGCAAATCCAGGTAACGGTATTGCATACGTAATTCATCACCACCATCTGTCTCATCTTCAATTGTGAAAGGAGGAGTCTCAGAAGCATTTAAAACAACTAAGTCTTTCACAATGATTTCAATTTCGCCAGTAGGAATATTCTTGTTTTTAGAAGAACGTTCCATAACAGTTCCAACAATCTGAATAACGAATTCGCGACCTAATTTATTCGCTTTTTCGCAAAGTTCTTCATTTACTTCATTGTTGAAAACAAGCTGTGTAATACCATAACGGTCACGGATATCGACAAAAGTCATACCTCCCATTTTACGTGTGCGTTGCACCCACCCGGCAAGTGTTACCTCTTTCTGGATATCGGCAATACGTAATTCTCCGCAAGTATGTGTTCTATACATATTTTTCTTATTATGATGATTAATCGTAAAATACAAATCAGTGTCCTGAAACAGGACAGGCAAAGTTAATAATTTTTTTTATCTCACACTTTCAATGTAGAAAAAAGAGTTATATGTGCTTTCTGATATAGGTTGATTCGTATTCGGGATCTGTTTTACTTAAATTCAGAGAAGAGCCTGACTATGAATTTATTTATAAGCCTGACGATGATTTGTAATAAAAAAAGGCTGCAATATGCAGCCTTGATAATTATTCTACTTTAAAGAATCCAACTCCCGAACTTCCGACAGTATCAATAATGCTTTTTCCAAAATTGTAGGATCATCCAAAACCACAATGCCACCATCGGAACCTGGTTCTAAATGAACACCTACACTCCCTCCAAAATCATAGTTGTGACCGCCGAAATAGTTTCGTACAGTATCCACAGGTAAGTTAAGCTCATCTGCAATGCGGTGAGTACTTCCGTCAGGAAGGCTGTTTTTAATTCGACGAAGCTCGTTGAAAGAAATAGTCATGCTCATATCGAAAAAATTTAAAAGGTTAATATTGGTCTATGAAAGTAGTGTACGAATATAAATACAGGGGTTATAATCCTATACTTTATAAATTGTACGCCGTAAACTTATCATATATATTTTTAATATCAAACAATTTTTACAGAACTTTTTTACTGTTCTATAGCATAATAAATAATTGAACAAATTCGCACTTTTTAGATGCTCAAATGTTCTATTAAATATAACAGAAAACAAGTAAGAAAAGTCGAAACATACATCTAAAATTTCCATATAAAATGCAAAGATGCTTGATAGACTAGTGTTTCTTACCTATTTTTGAAGAGAATAACTAACTATCTAAACCTATAAATATATTCTTATGCTGAATTTTGAAAAGATTATTACGGAGTCGAGTGACTTTATTTGGACATATATATTAATAGCCTTATTAATCGGAACGGCACTTTATTTTACTTTTCGTTTAAGGTTTGTGCAATTTGCTCATTTAAAAGAAATGGTAAAGCTTTTGGGTGAGACGACAAAGAAAGATAAAGAAAACAGCGTTTCTTCTTTTCAGGCATTTACTATATCACTGGCTTCTCGTGTAGGAACAGGTAATATGGCCGGAGTAGCCACGGCTATTGCAGTCGGAGGTCCGGGCTCTATCTTCTGGATGTGGGTTATTGCATTGTTTGGTGCAGCCTCGGGTTTTGCCGAGTCCACCTTAGCTCAATTGTTTAAAAGACCGGGTAAAAGATCGTTTATAGGTGGTCCTGCTTATTATATGCAGCATGGTTTAGGTAAAAGATGGATGGGTATTCTTTTTTCTGTTTTAATTACAATCACTTTCGGGCTTGTTTTTAACTCAGTTCAGTCTAATACGATTTCCTTTGCTTTTGAAGAATCCTTTGGAATAGATAGGATGTTGTCAGGGGGTATTATTACACTGATTACGCTTATAGTGATTTTTGGAGGTATTCACCGGATCGCACAGGTATCGAGTGTGATTGTTCCTTTTATGGCTGTCGGTTATATTGTTTTGGCTGTCGGGATCGTTGTGATGAATATCGGAGAACTTCCGCGTGTTATTAAACTGATCGTTACATCTGCTTTTGGTATGGAGCAAGTGATAGGTGGGGGATTAGGTATAGCATTGATGCAAGGTATCCGCAGAGGTTTATTCTCTAATGAAGCAGGTATGGGGTCAGCTCCGAATGCTGCTGCCACTGCTGATGTCAGTCACCCGATTAAACAAGGTTATATTCAATCATTAGGAGTATTTACAGACACTCTCCTGATTTGTAGCTGTACCGCGTTTATTATCCTTTTCTCGGATGTGTATACAACTTCCGGTTTAGATGGGATTAAGCTGACACAAGCTGCATTGGTAAACGAAATAGGACCTGCCGGCGGTTTATTTATTTCCGTTGCAATCTTCTTCTTTGCTTTCAGTTCCATTATTGGTAACTACTATTATGGAGAAACCAATATTCAGTTCATAAGCAATAAACCGATTTATCTGTTAATGTACCGATTGGTAGTGGCTTCAATGGTTATGCTGGGATCTGCTTTAAGCTTGAAAACAGTATGGAGTCTTGCCGATTTGTTTATGGGCTTGATGGCTATTATTAACCTGATTGCAATTTTGGCATTGAGTCGTTATGTATATATTGCATTGAAAGATTATAATATGCAGAAAAAAGCAGGAATTAAAAGCCCTAACTTTAAGGCATCAACCATGCCTGATATCGAAGATGAGCTTCCTTGCTGGAAAGATTGATGAATATTATCATACAGAAATATGAGCAGAGGTATTGAGAGTAAGCTCTCAATACCTTTTTTTATCCTTTTCCCGTTCATACGAAATGAAATCCCGCATACCCTCGTTGTGGGTAAAACAAATGGTTTCCGAGTTGTGTGCAGACATTTCCAAACTGAAAAACAGAATATGCTTGTCAGTGCGGACTTTTATTTATAGCTGCAAACAGCATAAAAGCAGTCTCCTTTAGTCAGACTGGCGAACACCATGTCGAAATCGACCGTATGATACATCATGATTCCGAGTAATTCTTTTTCGGATTCGATACTGTTAGGGATATTTATTTCATTCATTCTTCAATGCGTATGTAATTTGTTCTTCTAACCGGTTCTACAACTTGTTTTGATATTTTGAAATGCTGTTTCATGTATTTCCGAAAGCGATAGTCAAGCACGTCCAATGTCATCTGCAAAATATCTATGTCTTTTTGCTCTTTGCAATATTGCCGAAGCAACGGAATAATTTGAACATTCGTTTGACCCGAAAACTTTTGCCAGGCGTATAATATTCGTTCTGCATTTGGAAATTCGACCTTTTCAATTTGCTCAATCGGATACCAGATCTTCTTGGGTTTTTCTGTCTTTTTCAAAAATTCATTTTTGTCCTCACACGCGTTGTGTTTATATAAATTTTCTTCTTTCTTTTCTTCTTCTTTAATTAATTCTTTATTATGTAGTGCGTAAGACGGTGCTGATGGTGATGCTGATGGTAGTGCATCATTGTCTAAAAAATCTGATTTTTCATTTTCGCCAAACACCCATCCACAAAAGGTTATAGAGGTTACAAAACTAAGCTTAGTGGAAGTGCGTATGGTAGTGCGTTTGCCAGTGCGTATGGTAGAACACGAAGTAGATACAAGTTTTCGCTTCCGCTTTTCTACTAAACCGTGTTCGACGAGTTTATTCAGATATCTTTTAAATACGTATTCGGAAATGCCATATTTCTCCGCCATTTTCACACACGAAAAACACAGTTCATGTTTTTCCAATTGAATATCAACCCCATACAGGGTGTAAGAAGTCGCTTTAAAAGGAGCTAGAGCAAGCAAATCGATCAGAATCTTTGCTTCTGTTCCGGCAAGGCTCCGCCAAAGGGAGCTATTTGTCAGCTCTCTCGACACGGGAGTAAAATTCTCCATTCGAATAAAATGATTAGTTTTTTCACTGGTCCGCCAAAAGATGGAGGACTGTTTTTAATTCT
>JBOFIZ010000296.1:0-2363 GCA_051650425.1 Bacteroidales bacterium | reverse complement strand
TCTTACTAAAAGACATAAAAAAAGCGGAGAAATCATTTGATTTCTCCGCTTTAAAGTCTTGTGACCAGAAATTACTTTCTGATGTTAAGTTCTTTAATGATAGCACGG
The DNA here is from genome assembly GCA_051650425.1 of Bacteroidales bacterium. Taxonomy (GTDB): domain Bacteria; phylum Bacteroidota; class Bacteroidia; order Bacteroidales; family UBA7332; genus UBA7332. The sequence goes on along the minus strand of JBOFIZ010000296.1, from coordinate 2,255 downwards.
TATCTTTCGATATCTTTAGCTTTTAGATAATCTAAAAGGCTACGACGTTTACCTACCAACATTTTAAGAGCTCTCTCTGTGCTATAATCTTTGTGATTTAACTTCAAGTGTTGAGTTAAATGCGAAATACGGTATGAAAATAATGCAATCTGCGCTTCTGATGAGCCAGTATCAGTATTAGACTTTCCGTATTTTGCGAAGATTTCTTCTTTCTTAGCAGAATCTAAGTACATAGTTTAAAAAATTATATTGTTAAACAAATCGAGGACAAAGGTAACAGTTTCTTTTTGACTTACAAGAGGTTTTCATCTTTTTTATCAATGATTTATGCAATTAATATCGTACCTTTGCACCACAATTTTGAAGATTACATATGCAAAAGATTAGAAACATTGCAATTATTGCACACGTTGACCACGGTAAAACGACATTGGTTGATAAAATGTTGTTGGCTGGTCAGTTATTCAGAGATAATCAGCACACAGGTGAATTAATTTTGGATAACAACGACTTGGAGCGTGAGCGTGGTATTACTATCCTTTCTAAAAACGTTTCAATTACATACAAAGGCTACAAGATCAATATTATTGATACTCCCGGCCACGCCGACTTCGGTGGTGAAGTAGAGCGTGTATTGAACATGGCTGATGGTTGTTTATTGTTGGTGGATGCGTTTGAAGGACCAATGCCTCAGACTCGTTTTGTGTTACAAAAAGCACTTGAAATGGGTCTTAAACCTATTGTTGTAGTTAATAAGGTTGACAAACCAAACTGTCGTCCGGACGAAGTACACGAAATGGTTTTTGATTTGATGTTCAGTTTGGATGCGAACGAAGAGCAGTTGGATTTCCCTACTGTTTATGGTTCTGCTAAAAACAACTGGATGGGAGCAGACTGGAGTACTCCAACAGAAGATATTACTTATGTGTTAGATTCAATTATCGAACATATTCCGGCTCCGGTTTATATTGATGGATCTGCACAGATGTTGATCACTTCATTGGATTATTCTTCTTATGTAGGTCGTATTTGTATCGGGCGTGTTCACCGTGGTGAGCTACGTGAAGGTATGGATGTAATGCTTTGCAAAAAAGATGGATCTAAAATTAAGCAACGTATTAAAGAAGTACACGTATTTGAAGGTCTTGGCCGTATGAAAGTGCAGTCTGCTTCTTCTGGTGATATTTGTGCTTTGGTTGGTATCGATGGTTTTGAGATTGGTGATACAATTGCAGACGCTACTAATCCGGAAGCTCTTGATCCGATTGCTATCGACGAACCGACAATGTCGATGACTTTCACGATCAATGACTCTCCTTTCTTTGGTAAAGAAGGTAAATTGGTAACATCTCGTCACATTCACGATCGTTTGATGAAAGAGTTGGACAAAAACCTTGCCCTTCGCGTTCACAAATCAGAAGATTCTGATTGCTGGACTGTGTTTGGTCGTGGTGTTCTTCACTTATCTGTATTGATCGAAACAATGCGTCGTGAAGGGTACGAACTTCAGGTTGGTCAGCCTCAGGTAATCATCAAAGAAATCGATGGTGTTAAATGTGAGCCTATCGAGCAGTTGAGCATCAACTGTCCGGAAGAAGCTTCAAGTAAAATCATTGACGTAGTAACTCGTCGTAAAGGTGAATTACTAATGATGGATACTAAAAATGACCGTATCTTTATGGAGTTCAATATGCCATCTCGTGGTATTATCGGTCTTCGTAATTATGTATTGACTGTTTCTGCTGGTGAAGCTATCATGGCACACCGTTTCAAAGAGTATCAACCATACAAAGGTGAGATCGAGAAACGCGTGAACGGTGCGATGATTGCTATGGAAACAGGTACTGCTTTTGCTTATGCTTTAGATAAACTTCAGGATCGTGGTAAATTCTTTATTGCACCGCAAGAAGAAATTTATGCTGGTCAGGTTATCGGTGAGCATTCAAAAGATAATGACTTGGTTGTAAACATCACGAAGTCTAAAAAACTTACAAATATGCGTGCGTCTGGTTCAGACGATAAAGCGAAATTGGCTCCTCCGATTGTATTCAGTTTGGAAGAGGCTCTTGAGTATATCCGCGAAGACGAGTATGTAGAGGTTACTCCGCATTCTATCCGTATTCGTAAAATCCTTTTGGATGAAAATGAACGTAAACGCGTTTCTAAAAAATAATTTTTAGTATCGATTTACAGATATCCTGTTAGTGCATTGTTGCCATCTTTGTCAATTCGTGCATTGACAGGATTTCTTTTTT
>JBOFIZ010000295.1:0-1006 GCA_051650425.1 Bacteroidales bacterium | reverse complement strand
TGAACAAATAGAAATTGTTAAAATTCTTGATGGTATATTTGAAAAAGAGCAGAGTGCTTATGAACTATATGATTTAATCGAAAAAATAGATTTGATGAAAAAAGCAATTCTTGCACGTGCTTTTCGTGGGGAGCTTGGAACAAATGACCCATTAGAAGAAAGTTCAATTTCTCTACTAGCTGAAATTATAGATGATTTACAATAAAAAAATGATGAGGTGCGAATTTAAACGTTCGCTTCTCATCATTTTTTACTTTCCTCATACAAATAAAATATATAGATATGTTTAAAATATCTAAACTAGATCTTTTCCAAGTTTCATTATGGCTTCTAGCACGCCGCCACCTATACTTCTAGCTTTATCAGAAACGCTGAAGCAGTGTTTTTGCTCAGCACGGGGATCGATATCACCAATCTTCATTCCAAGGTGGACATTAAGTCCACTTTTAAGCTGACCACGTAAAATACCATCAATTGTAGCAAGTACAGGGACTTCATTGACATAGGCTATTACATCATCTTTTTTAACATAATCGCCTACGTGGTTAACTTCTTTAAATATGCCTTCTGCGGGAGATTTGATTACACGTTCTATGGCATAGCCTCCTATATTTCCAGGGATACCTGTATTTGGGGCAGCGCTTCCCTCGTAGATACATTTTCCAAGATAATGCCCTCTTTGGGATTCAACTACGCAGTGACAGTCTTTTTGCGCAGTAAATCCAGGGCCCACGCCGATTGTTATAGGAGCATCATCTATTCTCATGCCAAGGTTAACTTTAGCGAGAATAGCATCAACTATTATATCGGGCTCCCACTGATCTTTTATAGAAGCTGTTTCATCTATAACAACAGCTATTTTATTAGTGGATAAAACGGTTTTGCACTCAGACAGGTTGTTACAAAGGACAGCTTCAATTCCTTCTACAGAAGCACGGCCGTTATACACTGCTTCTGAAAAAGCAACTGTACGTCTTATCGCGGTTGGGTTTGGAATTTCAGTCAT
>JBOFIZ010000294.1:0-18697 GCA_051650425.1 Bacteroidales bacterium | reverse complement strand
ACCGTAATCCAGCTGTTAACTCGCATAGAGTCTTGCCATGCAGGAACTGCTTTGCCGTGATAGGGAGGATAAGCATATTCTCTTTCCGGATCATCATGATTGAGCATTAATGCCATATGAGGATAAGGAGAAGAAGATGCTAGATGGAACATACCGAAATCGCCGGCTGTGTTGCCAAATGCGAATACAGGTATTTTGCCAATTTGATCGTAGATATTTACGGATTTACCATTGCCGTCGTTTTTGGGTTGATAAATATTTTTCTGAAGAATGAATTTTGCTCCTTCCGGACCGTAAACCGGAATCTTTACCTGTCTTGTGCCGATAAGTTGATCGCGATCCATGTCGAGTGTTTGCGGACAAATACTCCATACTGTTCCCGAAAGAGATCCCGAAACAATATAGATTTCGAATTTCGCATCGTCCAGATATTCCAGCAACTCAAGCATGGGTTGGTAGAACAATTGAGCATAAGGGCGATCAAAGCGAGGAGCTTGTGTCGTTGTCAGATAATTTCTGGCATAAGAAATATACTCTTCTGATGTTTTTCCGGCAAATGCTTTAAGAACGATCGAATCGAGATAATTAACTCCATCTACGACCCAATGATTCGTAACGGTTGTATCGTTCGGATTCTGAGAAAGAAGTTGAGCGTACTTGTATTCGGTTTTCTGGATGAGTGTAGAATCTTGTTTTAGCTGATCTACCATTCCTTGTACGGCAATAGCCATTTCAAACCAAAGCGGTGCTTCGCAGGCTATGGTTCCGTCCATATCGAATACGGCTACGCGATCGTCTTTGGGAATATTGCTTTTCGCATTCTTTACATAGTCTATCAATTGACTTTTTATTTGAGTATCGTTCCAGGACGGAAGTGGATCTTTTTTATCCTTCTCATGATCTTTATCTTTCTTGTCATCACAAGATGCGCAGGCGAAAAGGGCTGCTATAAGTAGCAGGAAATACAAATAACTCTTCATTGCTATATTTTATTTAGGTTTAGGTTTGAGTGTATTTACTTATAATGCTTTTAGGAAAAGATTTGTTTAGTAATGTGTGAGATTTTACTATATATCAAGAATGAGGGTGTCTGTATGGATGATTTATACAAAAAATCCTATTGCAGATCCCGAAGTTCAGGATTGCAATAGGATCATAATTTGGTGTTTGATTAAAGGATTATTTGAGATAACCTTTGTGTGCTTTCTAAAATTTGATTTGCTGATACAGAGTAATTAGATAGTTCACCAGAGAAGTATTTATCATAAGATGCCATATCAATCAAGCCATGACCAGAAAGATTGAATAATATATTTTTGCTTACGCCTTCTTCTTTTGCTTTTAGAGCTTCGCGAATCGCTACTGCAATTGCGTGAGTCGATTCTGGAGCCGGAATGATTCCCTCTGTTCTTGCAAATAGAACTCCTGCTTCGAATGTTTCTAGCTGAGGTACAGACTGTGCTTCGATCAAATTGTCTTTCAAAAGTTGACTTACGATAGAGCCTGCTCCGTGATAACGAAGTCCGCCCGCATGTATGGCAGCCGGTTCGAAATCATGACCAAGTGTATACATCGGTATAAGGGGAGTAAGTCCTTCTGTATCGCCGAAGTCATATTGGAAAGTTCCTCTTGTAAGTTTTGGACAGGATGCAGGTTCGGCAGCAATGATACGAATTTTCTTGCCGTCACGTAACGTGTTTTTTAGAAAAGGGAATGCGATTCCGGAGAAGTTTGATCCACCACCGAAACAGCCGATCACGATGTCCGGATAGGCTTCGGCCATTTCCATTTGTTTTTCGGACTCTAAACCAATAATTGTCTGATGTAGAATTACGTGGTTAAGAACACTGCCTAAAGCATATTTTGTGTTTGGTTGAGTCATAGCAACTTCAACTGCTTCAGAAATAGCCATGCCTAAGCTTCCTGTTGTGTTCGGATGTTTACGTAGAATTTCACGACCATTTTTAGTTAGATTGCTAGGTGATGCAATCACGTTCGCACCCCATGTATTCATCATAGATTTCCGGTAAGGTTTTTGTTCGTAGCTTACTTTTACCATAAATACAGTTAGGTCTAAACCAAAGTGTTTGCAGGCATAGCTCATAGATGCACCCCATTGTCCGGCGCCAGTTTCAGTTGTGATATTTTTTACTCCGTCCAGCATATTATAGTAGGCTTGCGGAATGGCTGAGTTTAATTTGTGGGAACCAACAGGACTTACACTTTCGTTTTTGAAATAGATCCTAGCAGGCGTATCTAATGCTTTCTCCAAAGCATAAGCGCGGACAAGTGGTGTCGGACGATAAACTTTGTAGAGATCTTGTACCTCTTCAGGGATATCAATAAAAGCTTCGGTTGAGAGCTCTTGTTCTACAATGCCTTTTGGAAATAAACCAAGTAAATCTTCCGGTTTGATGGGCTCTTTGGTCCCCGGATGTAATGTCGGAAGAGGTTTATTTTTCATATCTGCAACAATGTTATACCATTGGGTTGGCATTTCTCTCTCACTTAAGATAAATTTACGCGTTTTCATTACAAACTATTATTAGAAATTAAACGAAAAAAGCCCGTTACTTGTGTTGCAAGTAACGGGCTTTTATATTTTGATTTTATTTTTTTATCGGATCTAAGATAAATCAGTTTGATTTCTTTGACGATTATATATAAAGCAGATACTCACAACAAAATTCTTTGCTGTGCCACCACCATGCTTTATTATTTAGTAAAGATATATTCATCACTGTTTTTTTGTCGTTTTGATATTTACGATGCTGCAAATATATTAAATTATTTCAGGATCCAAATAAAATGTAGTAAAATGATTGAAATATTTTTTTTACTTGTATTATGAAATAAACAAATAAGATGCTAAAAGTGTTTTGTTAAAAAGAGTTTTATAATTAAGATGACTTCTTGGATATGTCGTCATGTTTTTCAATAAATAACTTACCATTATGTTTGTCAATGTATCAAATATCCCGCTTTCTGATTGGCAGGACGCACAATTGGATGAAGCAAAACTTTACGGAAGATTATATGAATTTCGTATGCCTGAAATAGATCCGGAGGCTTCAACGTCAGCGCTGACTGATGTGGCTAAAGTGTTGGCAAGCAGAATTGCAAAGGTTGTCTGGGAAAATGATGAGAGTAAGAATGCAGTGATGGTTTTGGGTGAACCGAGTTTTAGTTTTACTTTGATCAGAGAATTACAAAACCTACGCCTGACAGTGCTTTGTCCTACATATCGTATCGACTTATATGATGATGAGGAGCTTATTGAAACATTTGTTCGTTTCCGGAATTATCCGATCAGTGAAACGCTGGAGGAAGATGAGTGAAAAATAGGAAATTCGTTGATAACTTTTTTGAAAGAGCTAAGGGCGTATTCTTGAATAATTTTTACCTTTACCAAAAATATTAAGGAAAGAATGATTATGCAAAATATTGATACTGTTTACCATGTTCCGGTATTGTTAGAAGAATGTTTGAAGGGTCTGGATATCAAACCAAACGGCATCTATGTAGATGTTACTTTTGGAGGTGGAGGACACTCAAAAGCAATTCTACAGGAGCTTGGCGAAAACGGGCACTTATATAGTTTTGATCAGGATGAAGATGCTGCAAAAAATAGTTTCGAAGATAGCCGTTTTACTTTCGTTAGAAGTAACTTTCGTTATTTAGAGAATTTTATGCGTTATCACGAAGTCGAGAAGATTGATGGTTTATTGGCTGACTTAGGCGTTTCATCTCATCACTTTGATGACGAAACGCGAGGATTTTCGTTTCGCTTTGATAGTAAACTGGATATGCGGATGAATCAAAAAGCAGGAAAATCGGCTGTGGAAATTTTGAATGAATATTCGGACGCCCAATTGGCTGATATTTTTTATTTCTACGGGGAAATGAAAAATGCTCGTAAACTGGCATCGGTTATTTGTAAAAGTCGTGAAACAGAAAAGATAGAAACTGTAGAACAATTTTTGTCAATTATCAAGCCTTGTATCAACAAACTGCGCGAGAAAAAAGAACTAGCGCAGGTATTTCAGGCATTACGTATTGAAGTAAACGATGAGTTAGGAGCTCTGAAGCAAATGCTTAAACAAGCAGAAGAATTATTGGAGAAAGGCGGTAAATTGGTTGTTATCACGTATCATTCTCTGGAAGATCGTTTGGTGAAAAATTTTATGAAAACCGGTAATTTTGAAGGAAAAGTAGAAAAAGACTTTTTCGGAAATACAACGGCAAACTTAAAGCCTGCTAAAATGATTATTCCTACTGATGAGGAAATAGAACGCAATCCAAGAGCGCGTAGCGCAAAATTACGTATCGCCGAAAAATTATAAAATAGTGAATAATTTGAATCAATGGAGGTTATGGATTCAAGTAAAGCAGAAAAGAAAAGTACACGTATTACTTTTAAATCAATACTAAGCGGTAAAGCAATTGCCGAAAATTTACAGGGAAAACACTTATTGCCAATAGCAATTATTTTTTTCATGATGATTTTTTATATCTGGAATAGATATGAAGGGCAGCGACAGATGACTAAAATTGCGAGATTGAACAAGGAGTTAAGAGAATTACGTTATCGGGCTGTAACTCAGTCTTCAGAGGTTATGGGACAAAGCAGGCAATCACAATTAAAACTGAGACTTAATGCTATGGGAATTGATTTGATTGAATCACAAACTCCACCTATAACTTTAGATTAGGATGTCAATTTTGTAAATACTCTTTCGATAAATGCTGTAGAACATAAACACACCGGATCTTTTCTTCCGGTGTGTATATATATAATTTACTTATGATAAATAAGGAGAATAGAAAGAATAAGAAGGATGTTTTATTCTTGAAGTATTTTTTATTGATCTCAGTTATTCTGATTTTCTTTATTGGTATCATTTTTCGGGCTTGTTACATTTATCTTGTCGAGGGTGATGAATGGCGTAAGAAAAGTGTCGAAAATGCAGTTCGGGAAGTTGTTCTCGAACCGCAACGTGGTGACATTCTTTCCCATGACGGTAAAGTATTGGCAAGTAGTATTCCGTATTATTATTTGCTTATTGATTTTAAGGCAGATGGTTATACAACTGAACGATATAAAGATAAAACACGTAAACTACTCACAGATACATTGCCGGAACTGGCAAAAAAACTTTCAGCTAAAATAGGTGATAAATCTCCTCAACAGTATGAGCGGCATATCATGAACGGATATAAAACGAAGTCACGGCAGTTTTATCTTTCTAACAAACGGGTGTCCTTTGTAGACAAAATGGAGATTCAGAAGTATCCGTTTTTATCGTTAAGTAAGGGAATGAATGGCCTTTACGAAAAAGAAATGCTTCAACGGGAAAAACCTTTCGGATCATTAGCTTCACGTACGATTGGAGATGTTTACGCAGATAAAGGAAAAGGTGGTAAGAATGGTTTGGAACTTGAATTTGATTCTTTGCTTAGAGGAATTCCCGGAAAAGGTGTTCGTAGAAGGATCAGAGGCTATAATGTCGTTGAAAAGTTGAAAGATCCGAAGGATGGATGTGATATAGTCACAACTATTGATGTGAAAACACAGGATATTGTGGAGCGTGTATTACGAGAACAACTTCAGACATTAGATGCTGAAATGGGTTTGGTTGTACTGATGGATGTGAAAACGGGAGAAGTACGCGCAATTTCAAATATGGGTCGTGTTGCTGAAGGTGTTTATGCCGAAACCAAAAATCATGCTGTAGCTGATGAATTGGAACCAGGATCAACTTTTAAAATTGCGTCTATGATGGTAGCACTGGAAGATGGGGTTGTTGATGTCAATGACTCTGTTTTTTGTGAAAACGGCGCTTGGGCAATTCACAGAAGAGTGATGAAAGACCATAACTGGAATAAAGGCGGATATGGATGGTTGACTGTTCCGGAGATTATTCATAATTCTTCGAATATCGGTATAGCTAAAATTATCGAACAGAATTATAAGGATAATCCTTCAAAGTTTGTAGAAGGATTATATAAGATAGGATTAAATAAAACATTCTGGATGCCTATTCCTGGGGCAGGTATTCCTAAAATAAAGCATCCGGTTAAAAATAAGGATTTGTGGTGGTCGACAACATTACCATGGATGTCAATGGGATATGAAACACAAATTCCTCCGATATATTCATTAACTTTCTTCAATGCTATAGCTAATGGCGGTAAAATGGTAGCACCTCACTTTGTGAAGCGTATCGTCGATCAGGGAACTATTATTAAAGAGTATAAAACTGAGGTGTTAAATCCATCTATCTGTTCTTATGCAACATTAAATAAGCTCAAGAAGATGATGGAAGGAGTTGTTGAGGTTGGTACAGGTAAAGGAGCTTATTCACCCTATATAAAACTAGCTGGTAAGACTGGGACAGCTCAAGTTTCATTAGGTCGGTCTGGATATGGAATGGGAGGACATCAAGTGTCTTTCTGTGGCTATTTTCCGGCAGATAATCCTAAATATTCCGGTATTGTTGTGATTCGTCGTCCTCGTAACGGATATGCATCCGGGGGAGCTATGGCTGGTGCTGTAATGAAACGTATTGCTGAACAAGAGTATGCACGAGCATTCCGTGTTGAGGCTAAGGATGTGCCAGTGGATTCAACACTTTTGTTTACTCCTTTAACTAAAGGTGGAAATTTGAAGAATCTGGAGGCTCTTATGGATGAACTTGATTTGGATGTTTCTGCTACAGAAGAAACTGCTTCGACGAAGTGGACCAAAACAAAATCGGACGAAAACGGGATCGCAATTGCACCTATTATTGTCAGAGATGGATTGGTGCCGAACGTTGTTGGTCTGGGACTGCGTGATGCACTTTTTTTGCTGGAGTCACAGGGATTACGTGTTTCTGTTTCGGGAAAAGGTAAAGTTGTATCTCAATCTATTCAGGGTGGTGCCAGGGCGAATAAAGGAAATACAGTTTTTATACGATTAAACTAGACAAACAAAGATAATTATGAAAAAGATTTTAAAAGGCTTATTATCTCGCTTGATGTGCGAGATAAAAGGAAATGAAAATATAGAAGTTTCACAAATTACGTCTGATTCAAGAGAGGTTAAAGAAGGCGGTATGTTCTTTGCTGTTAGAGGTACGGCTACGGATGGACATGATTATATAGAGAAAGCACAGGAACAAGGGGCGTCCGTTGTGGTTTGTGAACAATTACCGGTTTTATTGAGCGAACAGGTTACATATGTATTGGTGAAAGACAGTTCGGATGCATTAGGTAAATTGGCCGCAGCTTGGTTCGACTATCCGTCTGAAAAATTGTCGCTGGTGGGTGTGACTGGAACAAATGGTAAAACAACTACAGCAACGCTATTATATAAAACATTCCGGGCAATGGGACATCGTGTGGGATTACTCTCTACTGTTTGTAATTATATAAATGATGAAGCATATGAGGCTACGCATACGACTCCGGATGCGATTCATCTGAATGCATTACTTAATGATATGGTTAATGCAGATTGTGATTATGCTTTTATGGAAGTAAGTTCTCATTCAGTCGATCAGAATCGTATCAGTGGTTTGCGCTTTGAAGGTGGTATCTTTACCAATCTGACTCGTGATCATTTGGATTATCATAAAACGTTTGATGCTTATCTGAAAGCGAAAAAGAAGTTTTTTGATACTTTGCCTAAAGACGCTTTCGCCATTACGAATGCAGATGATAAAAACGGATTGATTATGCTTCAGAATTGTGAAGCTCGTAAATATACATACTCATTGAGAACGTTAGCAGATTACAAAGGCAAAATTATTGAAAATCATTTTGATGGAATGACTTTGGAAGTTAATGGGATAGAGGCTGTTCTGCCTTTCGTCGGTGTATTTAATGCTTATAATTTACTGGCAGTGATTGGTGCGGCTAATCAATTAGGTAAATCAATACCTGATATGTTGGTCGCTTTAAGTAAAGAAAAGCCTGTTTCAGGTCGTTTTGAGACACTTAGATCCAAGCGTGGATATACTGCGATTGTGGATTATGCTCATACACCGGATGCTTTAACAAATGTGCTTAACGCAATACATGAAGTCCTTGATGGTAACGGCCGTGTTATTACCGTAGTGGGCTGCGGCGGAAATCGTGACAAAGGTAAGCGTCCGATTATGGCTAAGGAATCTGCGAAGTTAAGTGATCGTGTGATTCTGACCTCAGATAATCCGAGAAATGAAGAGCCTCAGGATATATTGAATGATATGCTTGAGGGTCTTGATATCATTGATCGGAAGAAGACACTGACTATCGCTGATCGTCGCGAAGCAATTCGTACTGCTTGTATGTTTGCTGAAAAAGGTGACGTAGTATTGATCGCAGGTAAAGGTCATGAAGATTATCAGATCATTAAAGGTGTAAAACATCATTTTGATGATCGTGAAGAGGTGAAAGTTGTATTTGAGCAAGAGTAAAGTCTTGCAGACAAACTATATTATTTGCATTAAAAGAACACAATAATGTTATATTATTTATTTCAATATCTGGATCAGTTTGATCTCCCGGGAGCAGGAGTGTTTAAGTATATATCATTCCGTACAGGAGCTGCATTTATTCTTTCGTTGATTATAGCAACAGTTATTGGTCGTCGGATTATTAACAAATTGCAGTTATTGCAGATCGGTGAGATTGTACGTGATTTGGGACTCGAAGGACAAATGAGTAAAAAAGGTACTCCGACAATGGGAGGTATCATTATAATTATCGCGATAATTATACCGTGTCTGCTTTTGAGTAAACTGAATAATGTTTATTTGCTGTTGATGTTGGTAACGACACTCTGGCTTGGGACTATCGGTTTTTTAGATGATTATATTAAGGTTTTCAAAAAAGATAAAGAGGGACTTCACGGCCGTTTTAAAATTATCGGACAGGTAGGATTAGGGCTGATTGTCGGATTGACAATGTGGTTATCTCCGGCAGTGGTGATTCGTGAAAATAGTGAAGTATATTCACGTGGTGAAGTTCAGGAGGTTCAATACAAAGCACAGGAGACTAAAAGCTTTCTGACAACGATTCCTTTTGTGAAGAATAATAATTTCAATTACGACTCCATCGTTTCATTTATGGGAGATAAAGCTCCTTTCTGGGGTGGTATTGTCTTTGTTATCATAACAATCTTAATTGTTACAGCGGTTTCGAATGGAGCTAATCTTACGGATGGTTTGGATGGTCTGGCGACTGGGACATCGGCCATTATCGGAGTGACCCTGGGTATATTGGCTTATTTGTCGAGTCATATCAATTATGCTTCTTACCTGAATATAATGTTTATTCCGGGCTGTGAGGAAATGGTAGTTTTTGCAGGAGCATTTATTGGAGCTACTGTAGGTTTTCTATGGTATAATTCATATCCGGCACAGGTGTTTATGGGAGATACAGGTAGTTTGACACTGGGCGGAATCATAGCTGTATTTGCAATTATTATTCGTAAGGAATTATTGATTCCGATTCTCTGTGGTATTTTTCTGGTAGAGAATCTATCTGTTATTATGCAAGTGTTTTATTTCAAATATACTAAAAAACGATTTGGCGAAGGTAGACGTATCTTTAAGATGACTCCCCTGCATCACCATTTTCAAAAACCGGGTAATAGCGGGATTCAGGCATGGATCCAAAAACCTTTCCAGGCTGTACCTGAATCGAAAATTGTGGTTCGTTTCTGGATAATCGGTATTATACTGGCTGCAGTCACAATTGTTACCTTAAAACTAAGATAGGAATATGGATCGCATAGTTATTTTAGGCGCCGGCGAGAGTGGTGTAGGTGCTGCAATTTTAGCTCAGAAAAAAGGATTCGATGTATTTGTATCGGATATGTCTGCAATCAAGGATCATTATAAAGCAATGTTGGATGATGCCGGTATTGCTTATGAAGAACTTCAGCATACGGAGTCATTGATTCTGAATGCCTGTGAAGTAGTTAAAAGTCCGGGTATTCCAGATAAAGCTCCGATCATAAAGAAGCTTAAAGAGTTGGAAACGCCAATTATCTCCGAGATTGAATTTGCAGCTCGTTATACAAATGCTAAAATGATTTGTATAACTGGGTCTAATGGTAAAACAACTACAACCATGTTGATTTATCAAATTCTTAAAGATGCAGGTCTGAATGTAGGATTGGCCGGAAATGTTGGTGCAAGTCTGGCTTTACAAGTGGCTAATCATAATTATGATTTCTATGTAGTAGAGTTAAGCAGCTTTCAACTGGATAATATGTATAATTTCCGTGCGCATATTGCTATCCTTTTGAATATTACTCCTGATCATCTGGATCGTTATGAGTATAATATGCAGAACTACGTAAATTCAAAATTCAGAATTACACAAAATCAGACGAAAGATGATTATTTTGTTTTCTGGAATGAGGATCCAATAATTGCGCAGGAAATAGCAAAACGCCATTTTGATTCTAAATTAATTCCTTTCTCTCAACTGCAACGTGATAATATTCATGTTTATGTGACCGACGGAAAATTACATGTAGATATCAATGAGGACCCATTTGAAATGGAATTGAGCCGATTGGCCTTATCCGGAACTCATAATCTGTACAATTCCATGGCAGCAAGTATTTCTGCTATGGTCTTACATATTGAGAAAGAGGATATTCGTAAATCATTAAGTAATTTTCAAGGAGTTGAACATAGATTGGAAAAAGTAGCAACGATTAAAGGTGTACAATATATTAATGATTCGAAGGCTACGAATGTAAATTCTTGCTGGTATGCATTAGAAAGTATGACTACTCCGACAATCCTTATTTTAGGAGGTGTGGATAAAGGTAATGATTATACAGAGATCGAACCTTTGGTTCGTAAAAAAGTGAAGGCAATGATTTATTTAGGAATGAATAATGATAAACTTCATGAATTTTTCGACGATAAAGTGGCTCATACTTATGATACCTCTTCAATGGCTGAAGCAGTTAAGCAGGCTTATGAAATAGCAGAAAAGGGTGATACGGTCCTATTGTCTCCTTGTTGTGCTAGTTTTGATTTGTTCAAAAACTATGAAGATCGCGGACATCAGTTTAAGGATTGTGTAAAGAATCTGTAATATGGAATTTTTCTCTAAAATATTTCGCGGAGATCGTATCGTATGGTTAGTGTTTCTATTTATGTGTGCTCTCTCTGTCTTGGAAATCTATAGTTCGTCAAGTTCATTGACATTCTCACATGTTGATAGGCATTTTGATCCTGTATTGCGGCATATTATGTTCCTTGCTACGGGTATTGGTTGTGCAATTGTGCTGCATTATATCCCATTTAAATGGTTTCCGTATATTTCGGGTGCGGCTTTTCTTTTTGCTGTAGCTCTTTTGCTTTGGGCTGTAGTCGGAGGAGTAAGACTTAATGATGCTAATCGTTGGGTAAGCTTCTTTGGTATTCAATTCCAGCCATCAGAATTTGGTAAATTAGCTGTCGTTATGCTCTCATCTTTTATTTTAAGTAAAACGCAAACAGATGATGGTGTGTCGAAAACAGGTTTTTGGTTTATTATCGGAACTTCCGGATTATGTATTCTGTTGATCTTTTTAGATAATCTGTCAACGGCATTATTGCTAGGAATGGTCGTTATTTCTCTTATGGTTCTTGGAAATGTACAATTAAAGAAAATAGGATTAATTATTCTAGTTGCAATTACATTTGTTTCTGCTGTAGTAGCATTTGTTCCGGAGTCAGTTATGCCTCGTGCGGCAACATGGCGAGCTCGTATTGCACGTACAATAGGCGTTGATGATGGAGATAATGATAAGGGAAAAGCGTCTAAAGAAGAGGATAAGTATGTCATTACAGATGAGAATTTTCAAGTAGCACATGCAAAGATAGCAATATCGAATGGAGGAATTTTATTTGGACGCGGTCCCGGAAGAAGTGTGCAACGAGATATTTTACCGCAGGCTTATTCCGATTTTATTTTCGCAATAATTCTTGAAGAATGGGGTGTTCTGGGAGGATTGATTGTAATTTTTTGCTATTTCTTACTGATATTTCGAACGGGTCAGATTGCACGGTCCTGCGATAGTCTTTTTGGTCAGCTTCTGGCCATGGGGTGTGCATTGATGATTGTCTTTCAAGCTACTATCAATATGGCAGTAGCTGTTGATTCGGGTCTGGTAACAGGTCAGCCTTTACCTTTGATAAGCAGGGGAGGAACTTCGACAATTATTACATGTGTTTATATCGGGATTATTCTGAGTGTAAGTGTTTATACGAATAATGATTATCCGGATGCATTGAGAAACTGGAAATTTACTAATCTGGAACCAAAACAAGAAAATGAAGAAACAACGCAAATACATAGTTAGCGGAGGTGGGACAGGAGGACATATTTTTCCTGCGCTTTCAATAGCAAATGAAATAAAACAACGTGATCCGGCTGCCGATATTTTATTTATCGGGGCTGAGGGGAAAATGGAAATGGAAAGAGTCCCGGCTGCCGGTTATCCGATTGTAGGATTATCAATTCGGGGATTTGACCGGAAGAATCTGCTAAAAAATATCCCAATCTCTTTTAAACTGGCTGGAAGCATGCTTAAGGCCCTTTCAAAGATCCGCTCCTTTAAACCCGATGTGGTAATCGGTGTAGGTGGGTATGCAAGTGGTCCGACTCTGCGAATAGCTCAATTGTTAGGTATACCGACTTTAATTCAGGAGCAAAATTCATATGCAGGGGTTACTAATAAACTTTTGGCTAAGAATGCAGCCCGTATCTGTGTTGCTTATGATAAAATGGATCGGTTCTTTCCGAAGGATAAGCTGATTCTGACCGGTAATCCGATTCGACAATCTCTGCTTACAAGTATTAGTAAAGAGGATGCTATAGCTAATTGGGGATTGGATCCTTCAAAACCTGTATTACTAATTATTGGTGGAAGCTTAGGTGCAAGAACAATCAATGAAGCGGTTATAAGCTCATTTGATAAGCTCATAGAATCGCCTGTACAAGTTATCTGGCAGACAGGTAAACTTTATGAGAAGCGAATTGCTGAGGCTATTGCAGGTAAATCACATCCTAATATATTGGTTAATGCTTTTATTGATCGGATGGATTTAGCCTATAAAGCTGCAGATTTGGTTATCTCGCGCGCTGGAGCGAGCTCAATTTCGGAGCTCTGTATTTTAGGAAAGGCTTCGATCCTGGTTCCTTCGCCCAATGTAGCAGAAGATCACCAGACTAAGAATGCTCAGGCCTTGGTAGATAAGTCTGCTGCAGTAATGATTAATGATAAGGAAGCAGTAACTCAATTGATTCCTGCTATGTTTGAATTAATGGATGATCCGGAGCGTTTGAATCAGTTGTCGGCAAATGCTTTAAAAATGGCATTGCCCGATTCAGCAGCGAAGATTGTGAATGAAATTGAAAAGCTATAAAGCAAAAAAAGGATGCCGATTGGCATCCTTTTTTTATATAGTATAATCAGCAGACTATTGTCTGTTGTTATTGTTTGGTCTTTCCGGTCTTTCAGGACGGTCAGTTCTTTCTGGTCTCTCAGTACGAGGAGGACGAGGAAGTAATACTTTTCTAGAAAGTTTGAATTTACCCGTTTTCTTATCAACGTCTAATAATTTAACGCGGATTTTATCACCTTCTTTTAATCCCGAAGCTTCCATAGAATCTAAACGTTCCCATGTGATTTCAGAAATATGAAGTAAACCTTCTTTACCAGGCATGAATTCTACGAAAGCACCAAAATCTTTGATTGATTTTACAGTAGCATCGTATTCTTCACCAATTTCCGGTTGAGCAACGATTCCTTTAATTTTAGCAAGAGCAATGCGCATAGATTCGCCATTAGTAGCAGAAACTTCGCAACGGCCCATACCATCAACTTCTTCAATTGTAACGATCGCACCTGATTCTTCTTGAATACCTTGAATGATCTTACCACCAGGACCGATAACAGCACCGATAAGTTCTTTAGGAATCATCACAACTTCAACACGTGGAGCGTGAGGTTTCAATTCTGTACGAGGTTCAGCAATACAGTCAGTGATTTTACCTAAGATATGCATACGACCTTCGCGAGCCTGATTCAAAGCTGTTTCAAGAATTTCGTATGATAGACCGTCAACTTTAATATCCATTTGAGTTGCAGTAATACCATCTTTTGTTCCTGTTACTTTGAAGTCCATATCACCTAAGTGGTCTTCATCACCTAAGATATCAGATAGGACAGCAAATTTTGTATTTCCTTTATCTGTGATAAGACCCATCGCAATACCTGAAACAGGTTTTTCGATCTTAACACCAGCATCCATCAAAGCTAATGTTCCAGCACAAACTGTAGCCATTGATGAAGAACCGTTTGACTCAAGGATATCTGAAACTACACGAATAGTGTAAGGACAGTTAGCAGGAATCATTGGTTTCAGAGCACGTAATGCAAGGTTACCGTGACCGATTTCACGACGACCGATACCACGGCTTGGACGAGCTTCACCAGTTGAGAATGGAGGGAAGTTATAGTGTAGTAAGAAACGTTCCTTACCTCTTACTAAAGCATCATCAATAATTTTTTCGTCAAGTTTAGACCCTAATGTTACAGTAGTCAAAGACTGAGTCTCACCACGTGTAAATACAGCTGAACCATGAGGTCCCGGAAGATAATTAATCTCGCACCAGATAGGACGGATTTCTGTAGTCTTACGACCATCCAGACGTTTACCTTCATCTAAGATTGAGCGACGCATTGCCTCTTTCTCAACATCATGATAATAACGTCCGATCAATCCTTTCTTTTCAGCAACTTCTTCCTCAGAACATCCTGCTAGATATTCATCTAAAATTGCAGCGAAAGCATCTCCACGACCATGTTTGTCATCGTTACAAGAAGTTGCAACCGCATAAGCTTTGTCATAACATTTAGCCCATACATCTTTGCGTAGATCTTCGTCGTTTTCTTCGTGGCAGTATTCACGTTTAACTGTTGAGCCTACCATTTCAGCAAACTCGATTTGAGCCTGACAATGAACTTTAATTGCATCGTGAGCAAATTTCATTGCACTCAAAAGATCCATTTCAGAGACCTCTTTCATTTCACCCTCAACCATCATGATATTGTCCATAGTTGCAGCAACTACGATATCCATGTCAGCAGCCTCTAATTCAGAGTAAGTAGGATTGATTTTGAATTCTCCGTTGATACGTGCAACACGTACTTCTGAGATCGGTCCGTTGAAAGGAATATTAGATACAGCTAACGCAGCAGAAGCAGCCAAACCAGCAAGGGCATCAGGCATATCTACTCCGTCAGATGAGTATAGCGTAATTTGAACAAAAGTATCAGCGTGATAATCATCCGGGAAAAGTGGGCGTAGAGCACGGTCCACCAAACGAGATGTTAGAACTTCATAATCCGACGGTTTACCTTCACGTTTTGTAAAACCACCCGGGAAACGACCGTTCGAAGCAAATTTTTCTTTATAATCTACTGACAAAGGCATGAAGTCAGTACCCGGAACAGCATCCTTCGCAGAACATACTGTAGCAAGCATCATCGTGTTATTCATACGTAGCATCACTGCTCCGTCTGCCTGTTTTGCAAGCTTACCGGTTTCCAAGGTAATGGTTCTTCCATCGCCAAGGTCAATCGTTTTTGTAATTGGATTCAACATATAAATCTTCTTATATAATTTCTTTTTACATCTTCAAATTCGCACAAAGATATATTAAAGTTTCTCTTCTTCACTACTTTGTAGCTGAAAATATTACTATATCCTTGTTTTTTATAACAATTCTATCTTATTGAAGTTTAAAACGAATTCGTAGTCTTCCTTCAGTGTAGTCATAATTTAACAAAATGAATTGGCCGATATCTGACGTATTTTTGACATGATGACCGATGCAGGCACAAGCATCATAGTCGCCTACATAGATCACTCGTAAAAGTTCGCCTGCATTTTCCGGCAGCTTAGTAAGGTCGAGTTTTTTCTCAGCCTCTTTTCGATTCATCATTTCTTCCGTCACGTCTAAATGTTTGTCAATTATTTCATTTACACGTCTTTCTACTTCTTTCATTTGTTCGTCTGTCGGACATTTACTTAAGAAGTAATCCGCTTTGCTTTTTTTTCGCTCAATGTGTGCATTCACAGAGCGTTTACAACCAAACATCCGTACCATAGTCTGATTCAGGATATGTTCAGCTGTATGCATAGGCTCATGATAGTCCTTTTTGGGTTGCAATTCAGTGTTTTGTTGCATATTTAGCTTTGTGTTTTTTGATTCAGATGCTCTGAAACGAGAAAATCTTATGCATTTATTTCTTAGGCTGTAAAATTATGTTTTAATCTTAAATCAAATACATAAAAGTGAATTTAAAATCCTTTGTTTTTCTATTTTTGGATTGATTTAACGGATATAATGTTAGAATAGGGACTTATGTTATGTGACTAGTAAGTCAGATTTACTGATAAATAATTAGATTAAAATAGTTTTTTAACTGTTAACTTATTATTTTTACCTCTCATATCAGATAATTAAGATATACAGAATGGAGCGAATCATAGAATCTATAAAGAAAGAGATAAAGATTTCAAATGAAACAATAGACTTGTTGCGAGCATCATTGAAACCTTTAAAGGTTTCAAAAAAAACATTGCTGATTGATCCTTTTACGAAAGATGGAAATCTTTATATTGTAGAGCAGGGAATAGCACGGGCATATACTGTAATTGACGGTAAGGAAATTACGTCCTGGTTTAGTCAGGAGGGTGATCTGCTTTACTCGACGAATAGTTTTCATGGAAAGACTGAGGGATACGAAGAGGAAATGGTGCAGGTACTTGAAGATTCATTATTGTATTACATGCCTTTATCCAGACTCGAGGAATTGTGTTTTACAAATCTTGAAATAGCCAACTGGTTACGTATTGTTCATCAAAAAGCTTTTTTACATATGGAGAGACGTCTGATATACAGATTCAATTATTCGGCGGAAGAGCGCTACAAGGATTTTCTGAAACATCACTCAATATTATTTCATCGCGTTAATCTTGGTTACATTGCTTCTTATCTGGGAATGTCACATGTGACATTATGCGCATTAAGGAAATCCTGATGTTTTCTTTAAATACTTAAAAAAGATAAAGCATGGTTTGTTTGTAATTTTGTGTCCAAACTAAAACACAATCAATTATGAATAACACAAATTCTTCGAGTATCAATCGGATCGTATGGGTTGATATTTTGCGGGTACTAGCCATTTTTATGGTGATTTGTATCCATTGTTCAGATCCTTTTAATGTTTCACCTGAAGCAAGAACTAATCCCGATTTTAGTTTTTGGGGGGCATTGTATGGCTCTTTTTTACGACCATGTGTTCCATTGTTTGTCATGATTACAGGTATTTTATTATTGCCTGTCTCTCAAACAGCCAACGTGTTTTACAGAAAACGCTTAACAAGAATTCTTTTTCCATTTCTTATCTGGTCTGTGCTGTATAATCTTTTTCCATGGATAACAGGTTTGTTGGGGTTTAGTCCGGATGTTATATCAAGTGTATTTGCCTATGCTGGGCCAGATGCTTCTCAAAGTTTTGACGTCGCATTGAAAAATATAGTCCTCATTCCTTTTAAGTTTAATGTTTATACAGTTCCTATGTGGTATTTGTATATGTTATTAGGCCTGTACCTGTATATGCCGATTTTCTCATCCTGGGTTGAAAAAGCTACTGTAAAGGAAAAGCGATTCTACTTGGGGTTGTGGTTCGTAACACTGTTTCTGCCATTCTTATATTACTATTTTGCATCAGATTTGTTTGGTTTAAGCTCCTGGAATACTTTCGGAACGTTTTATTATTTTGCGGGGTTTAATGGTTATCTTTTGTTAGGGCATTATATGAGAAATCATCTAAATCCGATATCTTTGGGTAAAACGTTGGCTATATCGATACCTTTATTTCTTATTGGTTATTTTATAACCTATTTCGGATTTAAATCGATTACATCTAATCCGGCATGTAGTGAAGCGGATATGGAAATGTTCTTTTTGTATTGTTCGCCCAATGTTTTATTTATGACTGTGGCTGTATTTTTGTTAGTTCGTATAGTGAAGATTAAGTCAGAAACTTTGCTTTCAGCTCTTTCAAATATAGCGCAATGCGGACTTGGGATATATGTGGTGCATTACTTTGTGGTAGGATTCTGTTATGCAGGTGCTGATGCTATAAATGTTCCTATACCAATACGTATTCCTGTAACAGCAGTCTTTTCATTTATTATATCCTGGGCTTTTGTTGCATTCTTTTTTCGCTTAATACCGAAATCAGCAAAATGGATATTTGGATAAGAGATTATATGTTTATCTTTTTACCGGTATGCTTGCAAATAGAACTGCGAGTGTACCGGTTCTTTGTTTATTAGTGAAGAATCTGAGCTTTTAAAACTTTGTGATTTGAAAAAAAACAGAGATTTTTTTGTGGTTATTTATTCAGTAATCCAGTAAGTTAGCGCTAAGTACTCCTAAATACAGTAAAAAAAAGTCACTGGAAAATTTGCAGATTCTAAAAAAAGCTCTACTTTTGCACATGTAATCGAAACAATAACGGTTAATAAATACGCGAAAGTAGCTCAGTTGGTAGAGCATAACCTTGCCAAGGTTAGGGTCGCGGGTTCGAGTCCCGTCTTTCGCTCTCGTTAAATGCTCAGGTGGTGGAATTGGTAGACAC
>JBOFIZ010000293.1:0-1110 GCA_051650425.1 Bacteroidales bacterium | reverse complement strand
CATTGTTCAATGTTTTTATATAATGATAATAGGATTTGAATACTTTAGGATTCACCTCAGCCGAAGTAAATACCTCCAAAAATAATGGTTTATTCGATTCCTTATTCATAAATGTTTCTAATATTTCATCTAACTGTTCTGAATCAGAAGCAAAGAGATATTCAAATCCACGACTCAGAACCCATTCCTTTGCCTGAGTCTGATGATGGCAGGCTATGAAACCGTCCATTGCCTCCGATTTGTCAGCTCCCGGTAGCAGATGGAAGATTCCGCCACTACCGTTATTCATTAATACGATACGCAGATTACTTTTTACATACTTATTCCATAAACCGTTCTGATCGTAGAAGAAACTCAGATCACCTACAAACAGAAAAACAAGTTCGGATGTTTCGCAGGCAAAACCCACAGTCGTTGAGACAATCCCGTCAATTCCACTCACTCCGCGATTACTGATTACACGAATCGAAGCATCCAGATTACATAATTGTGCATTACGCACAGAGGAGCTGTTGCCTAAATGCAAAAAACTCTGCATAGGTAAACGGGACATCAAAGTATGTATCACCTTTAAATCGGAGTAGTCGGCAGATTGAATCCATAGACTACCTGCTTGCTGCAACTGATTGGCTCTTTCGTTCCAGTAAATTGCATAATTACTTTGAGTCTTTTCGCTTGCATTTCTCAATAAGGAGTTAAGAAATACCGTCGGTGCCATATCATAAACCTCCGTCAGACAAGAAAAAGCATCCTTTAACTCATCTCCCGATTGCAAAGACCAGCAAGCTTTGGATGTGTGTGAACGTAAAAACTGCTTAATACGTCTCGAAACCCAGTGTCCTCCTATGGAGATAACTATTTCGGGCGCCAAATCTGTTTGCTCTTCCTCCGTAAGCGTATAAAGCATAGCATCGAGTTGTTTCATGACAAAATCACCTGAGAGATTGGACGTATGTTCCGAAATAACAAGAGCATCATACTGCGCAGCAAAACGCTGAAGTAAGTCGGTTAGCGAAGCATCCGTATTCATCTGACCACATAAAACCCAGATTTTACCCGATGCTTGCAATTGTTTAATTTCCTCACCGGCATCATAATCACAACCGGGCT
>JBOFIZ010000292.1:0-2342 GCA_051650425.1 Bacteroidales bacterium | reverse complement strand
TCAGTCATACCTGCATCAACAATACAGAAATTCTTGTTCACACCTTCTTTGATGTAAAGTACTCGTGTGATAAGGCTTCCGCATTGGCATACGATTGAACGTCCCGGTTCGAAATGTACTTCTTGTCCGGGTTTTACATTCAGGTTATCATTAAATATTTTGAAGTACTGAGCAAAATCAGGGATCGGATCACCGTTAGGATTCTGGTAATTAATACCTAATCCACCACCAACATTGATGATTCTGATGGATATACCTTTTGTTTCGACCATTTCAAGTACAATGTTTATGCGGGTGCATACATCATTAAATACCGAAAGATCTGTGATTTGTGAACCTACATGGAAATGAAGACCAATAAGCTCGATATTTGACAAACCGGTTGCACGGTCCAGTACTTTGTTAAGCAATTCCATGCTTACGCCAAACTTATTCTCTTTCAGTCCGGTTGTGATATAGTGATGCGTTTTAGCATCAACTTCAGGATTTACACGAAGAGCTACTCTTGCTGTTTTGTTTTTAGCCTGAGCAATCGCGTTAATAACTTCAAGTTCAGCAATAGATTCTACATTGAAACATTGAATGTTTGCATCAAGTGCAAGTTCAATTTCCCAGTCAGATTTGCCAACACCGGCATATACAATTTTTTCAGCTGCGAATCCGGCAGCCATAGCAGCTTCGATTTCGCCACCGCTCACACAGTCAACACCTAATCCAAAGCTGTTAATAATAGAAAGAATCCGATCATTTGCATTAGCTTTGATAGCGTAGTGAACATGAAAGTTATATTTTTCAGATTCTGTTTTAACAATTTGTAGTGTCTTTCTTAATAAATCCGTGTCGTAGAAATAGAATGGAGTTCTTAGACCGGAAAACTGATCTAATGGAAAAATTCCTTTTGTCATAAATAAATATATAAAATAAGGTTTAATAAGTAACACTTATAGATCCAAAAAAGGCGAATTTACTCTTTAACAGAAGAGTAAATTCGCCTCGATATTGTGTATCGAGTAATGTTTGCTCGATGTCGGATTAGTTGTCAAAAAGATTTCTACTCAACGCTTGCAGCGCTTTTTGTTTATCTTCTTTTCTTACTAAAAGAGAGATATTGTAATTACTTCCTCCGTAAGAAATCATGCGAACAGGAACGTCTTTTAAAGCACTAACAGCTTTAGATTCGAATCCGATATTTTCCCATTCAAGATCACCTACAACACAAATAATAACCATATTCTCATCTACAGAAACAGTACCTAATTTCTTAAGTTCATCTAAAATTTCCTGTAGCTTTTTTGTATTGTCTATTGTCACCGATACGCCAACTTCAGAAGTTGTAACCATATCAACCGGAGTTTGGTAAGTTTCGAATATTTCGAAAACTTTACGCATAAATCCATGTGCCAAAAGCATACGGCTTGATTTTATTTTGATTGCTGTAATACCATCCTTAGCAGCAACAGCTTTGATCTTATCTGCTTCGGTGTCATTGGAAATCAATGTTCCGGGTGCAGTAGGCTCCATTGTATTCAATAAGCGAACAGGTATATTTCCTAATTTTGCAGGTTGAATACAAGTAGGATGTAAGATTTTAGCACCGAAATAAGCTAACTCAGCAGCTTCTTCGAAATGCAATTGACGCACTGGCGTAGTGTTTTCAACATAGCGTGGGTCGTTATTGTGCATACCATCGATATCGGTCCAGATCTGGATTTCGTCTGCATTGATAGCAGCTCCGATTAATGATGCAGTATAATCGCTACCACCTCGTTGAAGGTTGTCAATTTCACCATAAGCGTTACGACAGATATATCCTTGAGTGATGAAAAGGTTAACACCACTATAAGGTTCTAACATCTTAGTTAAATGCTCTTTTGTAAATTGTAGATCCGGTTCTGCGTTTTTATCAGTACGCATATATTCAAGAGCCGGAAGTAGAACTGAACGAACTCCGATTTCATTTAGGTAGTTGTTCATCATTACTGTAGAGATTAATTCTCCTTGCGCTAATACGATTTTCTCTTCGAAAAGTGTAAATAAATCTTTGGAAAAAGATCGAATGTGATCGAAAATCGCTTTTACCGCTTGTAACGTCTTTTGTTTATACTCCTCTGTGGTAAACAGTTCATCAATTTCTCTCTTATATTTCATTTCAAGCTTATTGATGATCTCGTTCGCACCATTCGGATTTTTCTTATAGAAATAGTCCGAAATTTCCACAAGGGTATTGGTAGTTCCCGCCATAGCTGAAAGAACGACAAGGTTTCTTTCACCGTTGCAAATTAAGTTTGCAACCTCCTTCATTCTCTGTGCAGACCCCACAGAAGTACCACCAAACTTTAATA
>JBOFIZ010000291.1:0-2089 GCA_051650425.1 Bacteroidales bacterium | reverse complement strand
CATGATCGTTAGTAACAATACAGCGATATGTATATTCGCCCTCAAAGAGATCTCCCTGCTCTTCCTTGTCTCGTCTTTTTCTTTGGATAACCAGTCGGTATCCCTCTTCTTGTAGAAAGGACACAAAAGGTATGGAGGCAACTTCATACTTCTCAAAGTTGATTTCAACCGCATTCCAATTTTCAATTTCAGACATTCGTTCATATAATGTTTGGCAGCGTGAAGCCCGTATATAAAACTTGCTGCAGTATCCGTGTACCATACGGATGGTTTCCTCAGAGAAGGAACCACAGTCCATGCGACATCGGTCAATAAAAACGCCACGTCGTGCCAGTCTCTCAAATATATTACCCAAAGTGTCTTTTTGATGAAAGCGCACATTCGTATTTCCGTCACGGTTTTCAATACCAACCAGCATCTCGCCAATGGTTGCTATTCCGGGAAAGTAGCCACGTTCCTTCTTATAGGAATATTTGGTGTCATACTTTTCCGTAGGGATAAATTCATGATCGAAATCTAAGTCGTATTTGCCGGCTTTGAGTTGTCCGCTCTGTTGTAACATGTCCAAAAGTAGACCGTTCAATTTCTCGGATGTGTTGAAACTGTAATTGCTGCCGCTCGCTGCTGTGTAAACTGTATTTTCCTCTGTCAATTCCTTTATACCACGAAGAAGGGTGTCAGGACTCGGGATAGTAGTGCCCGGACGAAGTTCTAGCTGAGAGCCCAAATGGGTACCTATATCCTCGATGCAATCACCACCGCAAAAGTATATCCAAAATAGGCTGGAAATGATTTCGCTGTACTGATAGCCACAGAAATTGCTTCGTAAACCAAGAGTACGATCGATCAGAGTATCCATTCCTAAACGGGAAAATTCATCCATCACGTAAAATATTCCTCCGAAAGAACTGTATTTATCTGATTTTAATGCTATTTTTGTCATTGTATATCATTTTTTTTGGGAACACCAATATAGGTGAAATATTTGATATACCCTAACCGATACATATCTTTTTGATATGCAATCGGTTAGGTTTTATTATTTATAACATTTGAGCCATTTACTGCGGATATAAGGTTATACTTTTCATGATAGGTCGTTATCACTATCCTCACAAATTCAATTTTTGTCTATATAAAGACTGTTCTCATCCGACCATTTAAGAATTCAAATTGACCAAGCACTACTAAAGCGTTGAACCTTACCTATCATATGCTGATGAAAGATCCCACCTATCCCATCTTAAAAAAACGATTATTTATTAGTCATTCCTGATTTTGTGCTAATAGAAATAGAATATATGCTAAAGATTTTATTGAAGGGATCATAATTTTGCATTATAAACTTTAAATTGTATGTTATGAAAAAAGTCTTATTTGTCCTAACTCTATTCTTGAGCTTGGCTTCCGAAGCTTTTGCACAAAAGGTAACAGGTATAGTGACAGACAATCAAAAAGCGCCTTTGATGGGCGTAAATGTTGTTAATCAAAAAACCAAAGCAGGGACTATAACCGATGTTAACGGACGATATTCCTTATCAGCTTCTTCCGGTGATGTGCTACTCTTTTCATATATTGGGATGAAAGAGGTAAAGAAAACTGTAAAAGGAGGAAGAATAGATGTAGCAATGGAAGAAGATGCTACCCTTTTGGGTGAAGTTGTAGCCATAGGATATGGAACAGCCACTAAAAAAGACCTGACAGGTGCAGTAGCATCTTTGAAGATTGAGAACTCACCTGTACTGTCGATGCCTAACGTGAATGTACTAGAAACACTAAAAGGGAGTTTGCCGGGAGTCAATATCGGAATCAGCAATTCTGCAGGAGGAACGCCTAGCTTATCCATTCGGGGACAAAACTCGATTGCAGCGTCCACTAGCCCATTACTGGTTGTTGATGGTATAATCGGGGGTAATTTCTCAGAGTTGAACCCTCAAGATATAGCCACAATCGATATCCTAAAAGATGCTAGTTCGGCTGCAGTATACGGCTCGCGTGCAGCAAATGGTGTGATCATCGTAACCACTAAAAGAGGTAAAACAGAAAAACCACTTTTTAATTTTAATGTCAACTATGGAGTGCAAGAATG
>JBOFIZ010000290.1:0-8503 GCA_051650425.1 Bacteroidales bacterium | reverse complement strand
GTCTGCCCGGATGGTGAAATGGTAGACACGCAGGACTTAAAATCCTGTGGCCATAACGGCTGTGTGGGTTCAAGTCCCACTCCGGGTACAAAAAGCTTCAGATTCGTCTGAAGCTTTTTTGTTTTTATACGTATTTGTTCGGGTTGGATATTAGTATATTTTAGAAATCTAATTATTAGTTGTATATTTGGTCACTCATATAGGGATATTATTTAACCATACATTTATATAACCAATAAAATCTTAGAAACTGATAAAATTACGTATGAAAAAATTAATTCTTTCATTAGGCTGCTTATGCTCCTTTATATTAGCTTCGGCGTCTTTACCCACAGCTGAAACAGTTGTATTGCCTAAGCCGGCATCAATTACACTCCAAGATGGATCATTTATGATTCAAGGAACACTAACCGCACATTTAAAAAAAGCGAAGAATGTAAATGCTTATCTGAAAGAAACATTGAAAAATGATTTCAATCTTGAGTTGAAGCACACTTCGAAAAATCCTCAGTTATTTATAGATGTTGATCCGAAATCAGCTATTTCATCAGAGGGATATGCATTAAATATCACGAAAGAAGGAATTCAGATTTTAGCTTCTACAGAAGCCGGAGCTTTTTATGGAGTACAATCGTTATTTCAATTAATGAAAGCAGGCAAGAATGGAAATACATATCAGTTTGCTTGTCAGGAAGTGAAAGATGCTCCAAGATTTTCATGGAGGTCATTCATGCTTGACGAAGCCCGTTATTTCCATGGTGAAGAGGAAGTATATAAATTATTGGATGTTATGGCTGAATTGAAAATGAATGTTTTTCATTGGCATTTAACTGATGATGCAGGGTGGCGTATTGAAATAAAAAAATATCCGTTGCTTACAGAAATCGGCGGTAAGCGCAGAGATACTCAAATCGGCGGCTGGAATAGCGAAGAAACGATGGGTAAATCTCATGAAGGGTTCTATACACAAGCGCAAGTGAAAAAAATTCTTGCTTATGCAAAAGAAAGACATATAAAGGTTGTTCCTGAAATTGAAATGCCGGGCCACGCAAGTGCTGCTATTGCTGCTTATCCTTGGTTGGGTACGAAGAATGAGCAAATTGAAGTTCCTGTGAAATTTGGGAAACACTATCATACATTTAATGTCATTGATCCTAAAGTAAAAGGATTTTTGAAAGATGTAGTAGCTGAGGTTATTGATTTGTTTGATACTGATGTTATTCATATCGGAGGAGATGAAGTTCGTTTTACGCATTGGGAGGAAGATATGGCGATGAATACTTATAAGAAAGAAAAAGGATTCAATTCGTTCATGGATATTCAAATTGAATTTACGAATGAGATGTCTCGTTTTATCGAGAAAAAAGGATGTAGTATGATGGGATGGAACGAGATTTTAGGTAAAAACCTTCATGCCTCTGACAATATCTCATTTGCTGAAACATCGACTTCTGTAGCTCCTAATGTAGTAGTACAATATTGGTCCGGTGATATTAAGGATTTGGCAAAAGCTGCAGAGAAAGGTTATAAACTAGTGAACTCACATACAAGTGCAACTTATCTGGACTACGGTCATAACCAAATTACGTTGAAATCAGCTTATTCTTTTAACCCTATTCCAAAAGGTATGCCGAAAGAAGCCGAAAAGAATATTGTCGGATTAGGTTGTCAGATGTGGGGAGAGTGGACACCAACTATTCAGCGTGTACATGAACAAACGTTCCCGCGTATTGCTGCTTTGGCAGAGGTAGGTTGGACCGATTTAGATAATAAAAACTATGACTGTTTTGTGAAACGTTTAAAACCACTTACAGAAGAATGGAAAGAACGCGGAATAAAAGTTTATCCATACGCTGAACTGGATTAATATAGAAAAAGATATAGAGAGCTGGCTGATTAATTTCAGACAGCTCTTTTTTGTTTAGTGATCATCTGCATAAAGAGTAAAATTATTTATCAGCTTTGCTCGTTTTTTTATATCTTGCCCATATTTCTTAATCAATAAAACAGTTCGTAGAAGTTTTTATGACTACCATTATTAAAACCATCAGTTCATTATATCCGATATCAGCCAATACTATTGAGTTATTGGAAAGTCATCTTACATTATGTCATTTTCCAAAGAAATATCAGTTAATTCAAGAGGATAGATATTGTAAATATGCCTATTTCATAGAAAAAGGGAGTACTCGCTCTTTTTGGTTAGTTGATGGTGAAGAGATTACAACATCATTTAGTATAGAAGGTGGTATTGTCTTTAGTATGGATGAACTATACTATGATAAAATGAGTGAAGAGTTTGTTGAAACCTTAGAAGAGACGACCGCTTATCGGATTAAGATATCTGATTTAAGAATGCTTTTTGAAACAAATCTAGAATTGGCAAACTGGGGTAGAATTATTCATCAAAATGAATACAGGCGCATACATCGTTCTCATAAAGAGTGTTTTACTTTACCTGCGAAAGAAAGATACGAAGCCTTTAAAGAGCAGTTTCCCGAGGTCTGTCAGAAAGCTCAATTAGGTTATATTGCTTCATATCTCGGGATTACTTTATCGACATTGAGTCGTTTAAGAGGAAGGCTTTAAGATGTTATATGAGGATAATTTGATTTAGAACAAATTTTTTGATTAAATTATTGATTTACTTTGCCTAAGAATCAATAATTTAATCAATCACAGTATGCAAAAAATTTCTACTGCCGCTTATTCGAACACAAAACCACACTATTTAATACTCGATGGATTACGTGGGATTGCGGCTTTAATGGTTATTTGGTATCATATATTTGAAGGTTATGCCACTTCTCCATTTGATCAAAAGTTTAATCACGGATATTTAGCTGTAGATTTCTTCTTTATCTTGTCTGGGTTCGTTATCGGTTATGCTTATGATGATCGGTGGAAAAAAATTTCAACTTGGGACTTTTTTAAACGTCGTTTGATTCGTCTTCAACCGATGATTATCTTGGGTGCTCTTTTCGGAGCTGTTGCATTCTGTTTACAGGGAAGTGTGCAATGGGACGGAACGAAAATCTCCTTATCGATGGTTATGCTTGCAACTCTTCTGACCATGTTTCTTATACCTGTTGCACCGGGTGCTGTCGGTGAAGTTCGGGGAAATGGAGAAATGTTTCCGTTAAACGGGCCGAGTTGGTCTTTATTTTTCGAATATATCGGTTATGTTTTGTATGCACTGATCATTCGTCGTTTATCTACAAAAGCTTTAACTGTACTGGTTGCTTTAGCGGGAATCGGTCTGGCTACTTTCTCATTTCTTAATCTATCAGGATTTGGGAATATGGGTGTAGGTTGGTCAATAGGCGGATATGGTTATATCGGAGGCTTCTTGCGACTTTTGTTTTCCTTTTCAATGGGCTTGTTACTTTCCCGTAAGTTTAAACCTGTAAAAATTAAAGGTGCTTTCTGGATTTGTGCATTATCAATAATGATACTTATGTCAATTCCTTATGTGGGTGGGCAAAGTGCTATGTGGATGAATTGTTTATATGATTCATTGTGTATTCTTTTTATTTTTCCTGTTCTTGTCTGCATTGGTGCTTCGGGACAGATTAAAGATAATAAAGATGCGAAAATATATACCTTTTTAGGAGATCTGTCTTATCCGCTTTATATCATCCATTATCCATTGATGTACTTATTCTATTCATGGTTGTGGACCAATAAGTTAACTTTTGAACAAACATGGCCAATAGCGATCGTGATGTTCTTCGGAAGTATTGCATTAGGATATCTGTCACTTAAACTATACGATGAACCGGTAAGAAGATGGCTGTCTAAAAAGTTTTTGACAAAATAATAGCGGTATAATTGCTATATTACTGCTAAATTTGTAATCGAGGTAGTTGAATAATATTTTTCAGTTACTTCGATTACCTGTTTTTATAAGGATATCTTTTGAGAGAATCCTGTAAAATTAGAGATATCACACACTAAATTAATTATAACATGAAGAAAGCAAGAACTAAAATGATTCTGTTTGCTGCTATGGCTCTTTCATTAGGCACATTGCACGCACAAGAAACAGAGTTTGATCTAAGTTCTCAAAGGTCTGAGTCACAAGATGTGAATAAAGTCCCGGGAATGAAGATTGATCATAAAGGTTTGGTTATTAATCCACAGCCTCATTCGGTGAAACGAATAGAAGGAAAACAACTGAATGCATCGAACGGTTTTTCATTGAAAGATAAACAAAAAGCTTTTGCCGGTGATTTGTCTTTCCTGACCATTGCGAAAAAAGGAACTCCGATAACCATTGACTTTGGAGCTAAAATAGCAGCTAAGAAAGGTGTTAAAAATGTTTCGGGGGCTTACTTACTTACCATCAACGATAAAGGTATTGAAATTATCGGTTTTGATGATAAAGGTGCTTTCTATGGTATTCAGACACTTCGTCAGGTTCTTGAAAGTCCTGTTTCAAAAGACGGAACACTACCTCAATTGGTTATTAATGATTATCCGGATATGAAATACCGTGGCATCGTAGAAGGTTTTTACGGTCCCCCATGGTCGCATGAGGTTCGTTTGTCATTGATTGATTTTTATGGCAAATTCAAAATGAACAGCTATTTATACGGGCCAAAAGATGATCATTATCATAGCTCGCCAAACTGGAGACTTCCGTATCCTGAGAATGAAGCAAAAAATATTAAAGAACTGGTAGAAGCATGTAATCGTAATCGTGTTGATTTTATCTGGGCTATCCATCCCGGTAAAGATATTAAGTGGAACGAAGAAGATTACCAGAACTTATTGAAAAAATTTGATCTGATGTATGATCTTGGCGTTCGCTCTTTTGCTATTTTCTTCGACGATATCGAGGGTGAGGGAACAAATCCGGTTAAACAGACTGAATTATTGAATCGTCTGAATAAAGATTTCGTAGAAGCGAAAGGTAACATTTCATCATTGGTTATGTGTCCGACAGATTACTCAAAGCTATGGGCAAATCCAACTGAAAAAGGAAGTCTTGTTACATTTGGTAACACGCTTGATAAATCGATCGATATGTTCTGGACAGGTGATGTTGTATGTAGCGACCTGACAAAAGAGACTATGGATTGGTTTAACTCACGTGTGAAACGTCCGGGTTATTTTTGGTGGAACTATCCGGTGACTGATTATGTACGTCATATTATTATGCAAGGTCCTGTTTACGGACTGGATACATCTCTTACACCGGATGATATTGTTGGTCTTGCAAGTAATCCGATGGAGCATGGTGAAGCATCAAAACTAGCGCTTTACAGTGTGGCTGATTACACTTGGAATGTTAGCGGTTACAACCCGATTGATAGTTGGGAAAGAGGTTTGGCAGAAATTACACCTGAGGCAAAAGAGGCTTACCGTACATTTGCTATTCACTCTTGTGATACCGAAACTGGTTATCGTCGTGCTGAATCATGGGAAACACAAACTTTCCGTATCAACAATTATACAGAACAGCAATTTAAAGATCTGTATAATGAATTTGGAAAAGTAGAAAACGTTTCTGATCAAATGGAAGCAGAGTGTAAAAACGAATTGCTTATGAAAGAGTTGCGTCCATGGTTAGCTGAATTTACCAAACTTGGAACAAGAGGAAAGAAAGCTCTTGATTTAATCAAGATTTCTCAATCGGGAGATAATGCTGCATTCTGGGATGCTTATGTAGCGAATCTTATGAACGATGAGCAACGTAAAGCATATAACGAGCATAAATCAGGAACGATGAAGTTGCAGCCATTCTATGAAAACGCAATGGATGATATGGTTTTTGATTTCTATTCGAAGCTTACAGGCGAAGTTCCTCAAATTTATTTGGGTGTAGGTTCATTTAATAATCTGGGGACAATTCTAAGCAAACAAATGTTTGACAATGATTCGACGACTCACTACACATCAGGTTTAGCGCAGAAGACCGATAACTGGATTGGTGCAGATCTTCGTACAGTGAGAGATGTTTCTGAAATTCTGATTCTTCAGGGTAGAAATTCAGTGGATGACGTGGATTATTTTGATAATACAATCCTTGAATATTCAGCAGACGGTAAAGCATGGACAGCTTTAACAGATTCGTTGGAAAAACAATATATCATTAAATGGACTGGTGAGCCTGTAAAAGCTCGTTACGTTCGAATTCGCAAGTTGCCATCAGCTAAAAAAAGCTGGGCTGCTGTTCGTGTTTTTGATGTAAATCCGGTGAAATTGGAAAATTTAGGCTTTAATGTAGAAGCATCGGATATGCAAAAAGTACTTTATGCTTTTGATAAAAATCCGACTACAGCATATAAAGCAGAAGGTCAGTTGAGCTTTGGTGTTAAATCAGGCTCAAAAGTATGTACGATTCTTGCTAAATTGCATAAAGGAGAGCTTGTTGTTAAGCAATTATCAGCAGATAATAAAGTTTTATCAGAAGAGCGCTTTGATAAATCTTATGTGAACTTCGGATTAGATGCTAAAACGAAAAAAGTAGTTATTGAAGGGGATGCCGATATCTTTGAGGTGATTTTTCAATAAGACGGTTTTTTAAAAAATAGATAAATGGGAGTCAGTTTCGGATTATTTCCGGGATTGACTCCTTTTTATATTATTGCAATTGAAAACGGAACAACAGGAGTAGAGGTTTCAAAGAGTGATTAAAATGTCTTTTTGATCTGGATCAACAATAATAGTAAGGATATAATCTATTTTTGTAAGCAAGAACACAATTCGTTCTGATAACGATTTTTTTATAAGTATTACGAAAAAACCAACAAATGGACAACAGAGTACAAAACGGACAAACATTAAGAGTTAAGCGTGTAGAATCGGTCGATGCTTTGCGCGGATTTGCAGTTGCAGCTATTATGCTTTTACATTTTATTGAACACTTTATTTATGGAGTGTATCCTGAAGCATCCTCTCCCGCAATAGCAACGATGAATCAAAGTGTATGGGATGGACTTTTCTTTTTATTCGCGGGGAAAAGTTATACTATTTTTGCCCTTTTATTTGGCTTTACCTTTATTGTACAACAGCGAAATCAAGAAGCAAAAGGAAAAGATTTTAGCTTTCGTTTTGCATGGCGCATGATTCTTTTGATGTTTTTTGCAACCTTAAATGCAGCATTTTTCCCTGGGGGAGATGTATTGTTATTATTCTCCATTATGGGATTTGTGATGATTCCTCTGCGTAAACTTCCTTTGAAGTACTTGTTTTGGTTTGCTGTCTTATTCTTAATTCAACCGATTGAGTTACTTGAGTGCTTTGGAATCAACTTGATACCAACAGTATTAAATGATGCATATTATCCAACGCTAAAGACTGTTACTGATTCAGGAGATTTTTGGCCAATGATTTGGGCAAATATAACCACAGGGCAATTAGCGAGTCTGTTCTGGGCTATTGATGCAGGAAGATTGCTACAAGCTCCCGGATTGTTTATTATAGGTATGATTCTGGCGCGCGGAAACTATTTTTCGCGTGGGGCTGATTTCTGGATCAAAGCATTTTGTATCAGTTTAATCTCCAGTTTTGTATTGTATGTAGCGAAATCGACTGCTACAGATTCGCTGAAAATCATATTAACTATGTGGTATAATATCGGCTTTACAGCACTTTGGGTTTCTGTTTTTGTTGTTTTTTATCAGAGTGATTTGTTTAAAAAATGGACAAATGGATTGAGATATTATGGACGAATGAGTTTAACATGTTACATCAGCCAATCAATTATCGGTAGTATTATTTTCTTTCCCTATGCGTTAGGTTTAGCGTCGGTGATTAATATTACCTGGAGTTTGATTGTCGGATTGATTGTTATGATTTTGCAAATCCTTTTCTGTAAATGGTGGCTTGGTAAGCATAAGCAGGGACCATTGGAGTATATCTGGCATAAACTAACCTGGATTTAAAAACTCGTATTCGATATATTATAAGATAAATATAACAGGCAGGACATTTTGAAAGCTACAATTAGTGCGCTTTTCGAAATGTCCTGTTTGTCATTTAATATTCTCACAACTTTTGGATCAGCTGATAAATGCTGTATGTAGTATGCGTCTCAATTAATTCATTAATAAGATGTTGTTGATTTAATGTTGATAAATAAGCAATGATTGAAAAAACGGATTGATATACCTGTTTCAGAAGTAGGAAATTCGTATTTAATTTTAGAACTACCATGCGAGTCCCGATTTTGCTACGTATGAAAAATATTTTACATAGGTATCTAAAGTTTTTTAGATACGTACCAAAAATAATTTACATACGTATGTAAATCTGATTAGATAAGACAAATTGGGGTATAGCTCTTAAAGATACAGTATATCTTTGAAAAGATACGGTATATCTTCGCAACGATAAGGTGTATCTTTTAAAAGAAACGGCATATCTTTTCAGAGATACACCGTATAATTTTGACAAGATCCGGGTTCTATTTTCACTTTCACGACTAGAACTTTTTTTTCGCGTTTTATCTGCAACATCTGCAACATCATCCCGAAACCCTTTGTGTATCGAGCTT
>JBOFIZ010000289.1:0-6451 GCA_051650425.1 Bacteroidales bacterium | reverse complement strand
GATATACCGGACCAAAGACCAGAATTGCTCGTAAATTTGGTGAAGCTATTTTTGGACCAGATAAAGTTCTCGCAAAGAAAAACTATCCTCCGGGACAACACGGCGCGAACAAAAGAAGAAAAACTTCTGAGTATGGTATCCAGCTGCGTGAAAAGCAAAAAGCTAAGTATACTTACGGAGTTTTAGAAAAACAATTCCGCAACCTTTTCGAGAAAGCATCTCGTACTAAAGGTATTAAAGGTGAGGTACTCCTTCAATTACTTGAAGCTAGATTAGACAACGTTGTTTATCGTCTAGGTATTGCTCCTACTAGAGCTGCAGCTCGTCAGCTTGTATCGCACAAGCATATCGTAGTTGATGGCAAAGTAGTAAATATTCCTTCATACTCTATTAAACCAGGTCAAATTATTGGCGTTCGCGAAAAATCTAAATCTTTAGAAATAATCACTAATGCTCTTTCTGGATTCAACCATAGCAAATATGCTTGGTTAGAGTGGGATAAGACTTCTATGTCAGGTAAATTCCTTCACATGCCAGAGCGTGTTGATATTCCTGAGAACATTAAGGAACAGTTGATTGTAGAGTTGTATTCTAAATAATAAACTTTGAATTCATGGCGATTTTAGCATTTCAAAAACCAGAAAAAGTATTAATGCTTGAAGCGGATGATAGATTCGGAAAATTCGAATTCCGTCCGTTGGAGCCGGGATACGGTATTACCGTTGGTAATGCTTTGCGCCGTATTCTCCTCTCTTCTCTTGAGGGATTTGCTATCACATCTATTAAGATCGATGGCGTAGAACATGAGTTCGCTACGATCCCTGGTGTGATCGAGGATGTGACTAACATCATTCTTAACCTAAAGCAAGTAAGATTCAAGCAAGTTGTTGAAGAGATTGAGAATGAAAAAGTAACGATCAACGTTTCAGGAACCGAAGTTCTTAAGGCTGGTGATTTTAATGCAAGTTTGACAGGATTTGAAATTTTGAATCCAGAGTTAGTTATTTGTAATATGAATCCATCTGCTTCATTTAATATGGAGTTCACTATTAATAAAGGACGTGGGTATGTGCCTGCTGACGAAAATAGAAATGATATAGATGAGATGCATGTTGTTGCGATTGACTCAATTTATACTCCTATTGTAAATGTGAAGTATTTTATTGAAAACTATCGTGTAGAACAAAAAACTGACTACGAAAAGCTTGTACTTGAAATTCGTACAGATGGTTCCATTCATCCGAAGGATGCTTTGAAAGAAGCTGCTAAGATTTTGATTCACCACTTCATGTTATTCTCTGATGAGAAAATTACATTAGAGACTAAGGATATGGATGGTAATGAAGAGTTTGATGAAGAGGTTCTTCATATGCGTCAATTGCTTAAAACAAAATTAGTAGATATGGATCTTTCGGTTCGTGCTCTAAATTGTTTGAAATCGGCAGATGTTGATACATTAGGAGAATTAGTTCAATTTCACAAAAATGATTTATTGAAATTTAGAAATTTCGGTAAGAAATCTTTGACAGAATTGGATGAGCTTCTTGAGAGATTAAACCTATCTTTCGGGATGGATATTTCTAAATATAAATTAGATAAAGAGTAACGCAATGAGACACAATAAGAAATTCAATCATTTGGGTCGTACTAGCTCTCACCGTGCTGCTATGTTGTCAAACATGGCTACATCTTTGATCAAGCACAAAAGAATCTTTACTACTGTTGCTAAAGCAAAGGCTTTGAGAGTGTATGTTGAACCAATTATCACTAAGTCAAAAGAAGATACTACTCACCAACGTCGTGTTGTGTTTAGTTATCTACAAGATAAATTCGCTGTAACAGAATTGTTCCAAAATATAGCAGTTAAAGTTGCTGATCGTCCGGGTGGTTACACTCGTATTATCAAAACTGGTAATCGTTTAGGTGACAATGCTTCGATGTGTTTTATCGAACTAGTAGACTTTAATGAGAACATGGCTAAAGCTACGGAAGCTAAAAAAGCTACTCGTACTCGTCGTTCTTCTAAAAAGAAAACTGAAGATACTGCTGCTGAATCAGCAGAGTAAATATTTAAAAAGGTGCTCTATTCAGAGCACCTTTTTTTATGATCAATTTTTATTACTATTGTTTACACTTCAGGTACATGATCTTCAGTTGTCATATATCGATAAATTAATCCAGCTACAATTGCACCTCCTATTGGAGCGAGCCAGAATAGCCATAATTGTTCTAAAGCCCATCCTCCTACGAAAAAAGCCTGACTTGTACTTCTTGCTGGATTTACAGATGTGTTTGTTATAGGTATTGCTACTAAATGTATCAATGTTAGTGTTAGTCCAATAGCTATACCTGCAAATCCTTTTGGTGCTTTTCTATGTATTGAACCTACAATGACAAGTACGAACATACATGTTAGTAAGGATTCTGCAACTAGTGCTGATAGCATGTTATATCCGCCGGGTGAATGCTCTCCATATCCATTAGCTGCAAAATTTCCCAATTCAAATCCAGCTTTTCCACTTGCTATAACGTATAGTACTGATGCTGCAAGTAAAGCTCCTAACACTTGTGAGACAATATAGGGTATTACTCTTTTTCCATCAAAAAGACCACTTACAAATAGTCCAACTGTTACAGCCGGATTAAAGTGAGCCCCAGATATGTAACCAACTGCATATACCATTGTAAGGACTGTTAGTCCAAAAGCAATAGCTACGCCTAGAAAACCTATACCGAGCTCTGGAAATCCAGCCGATATAATTGCTGCACCACAACCTCCTAATACGAGCCAAAAGGTTCCAATGAATTCTGCTAATAAACTTTTCATAATTTAAATTGAGTTATAGTTTAAAAAAATGTTTTCGTATTGATAAAACAATTTTATAATTCTATATGTTTGAATTCTTGTCTACTAATTTTTTTGATGTTTGTTTTTCTTATTATTTTTATCTCCATTCTTACTTTCTATATATATTACGATTATATTTGAAAAAATAAATTACTACAATGACAGATAACTTTATTTTCACGGAGGATGAGCGTAAGTTATTCCTTTATCAATATAAAAAATTAGCTGAAGCGCTTTCAGATTCTATAACCTTTAGTGATAGAAAGCAACTTCGTTTACTAGTGTCTGTAGGTTATGAGCATGGTGTTTTTACTCGTGGAGATACACTTTATAATCCATTAAACTTATTATTAGGTACATGTCTGATTATGGTAACTGAGTTGTCTCTAAAAAGGAGATCTACTTTATCGTACTTACTTTATCCATTAGTTCTTTCTAATATTGTAACTATTGAGGAAATAAATGCTGTTTTTAATAC
Source organism: Bacteroidales bacterium (assembly GCA_051650425.1). Classification (GTDB taxonomy): domain Bacteria; phylum Bacteroidota; class Bacteroidia; order Bacteroidales; family UBA7332; genus UBA7332. The sequence goes on along the minus strand of JBOFIZ010000289.1, from coordinate 3,125 downwards.
GAATATAAGTGTAATTCTCAAAGGGTTAATTAAAATCCATCAATTATACGAAAAGCGACCTGTTATACAATCTGAAAATTTCAGTAAGCTCTTATTGACTTTTTCTGAAGATCTTCGTGTTGTTCTTATAATTTTAGCTGAAAAACTTTATAACCTGAGGGTTGTAATGCGGAATTGTGATGATGATGAATTGAAAATTAAATTTACAAATGAAGCTTCGTATCTCTATGCTCCATTATCTCATAGATTAGGTTTGTATAAGGTGAAATCTGAATTGGAAGATTTAGCACTCAAATATTCTAATCGTAAAGTTTATTCAGATATTGCCAATAAATTAGCTGAAACGAAGAAAAGTAGAGATGAATTTATATATTCTTTTATAGCTCCTATAGAAGAAAGATTGAAACCTTTGAATGTTAAATTTGAAATCAAGGGAAGAACTAAATCCATACATTCAATTTACAATAAGTTACGGAAACAACAAATAGAATTCGAAAAAATATACGATCTTTTTGCCATTAGAGTGATAGTTGATGTTCCTTTTAATCAGGAAAAAATAGTGTGTTGGAATATTTATTCTATTATTACTGACATGTATCAACCTAATCCGAAACGCTTAAAGGATTGGATTTCTATACCTAAGAGTAATGGATATGAATCCTTACATATTACTGTCTTAGGTCCTCAGAATCGATGGGTTGAGGTCCAAATTCGTACACAGAGGATGGATGATATAGCTGAGAGTGGTCTTGCTGCTCACTGGAAATATAAAGGAGGTAAATCTGAAAAAGGTATGGATGAATGGTTGAAAAATATGCGTGAAATTCTCGTTGATGCTGAGTCTATGACAGCTGGAGATATCATGCAAGATTTGAAACCAGAATCTGTAAATAATGAAATTTATGTTTTTACACCTAAAGGAGATGTCTATAAATTACCTAAGGGTGCGACAGTTTTAGATTTTGCTTTTGAAATACACACTAATTTAGGGTGTAGATGTGTAGGTGCGAAAATTGGTTCCAGGATTGTTAATATTCGGCATGAGCTATCTAGTGGAGATCAAATTGATATTTTAACCTCTCCACAGCAAAGTCCTAAACAAGATTGGTTGAAGATAGTTAAAACCTCACGAGCTCGTGTAAAAATTAAGCAGAGTTTTAAAGAGGCTGAAAATAAGTTGGCCTTATATGGTAAAGAGCTTTTTTATCGACGAATGAAAAATAGAAAGATTGATGTTGATGAAGCATTCCTTATGAGGCTTATTAAAAAGGAAGGTTATAAGATGGTAAATTCTTTTTTTGCAGAAATTGGAAAGGAAAAACTTGATGTCAATTTAATGATTGATCATTATTTGGATATTGACAGAAAAGAAAGGGAGGTAACTTCATTAGATTCTAAAACAGCTGAGTCTTTCATGCCGTCTGCAAAATATCCAATTGATGATCCATTTAGTAAAGAAGATGAAATTATTATAGATAGAGATTTAAAAGGTATTGATTATAAACTTGCAAAATGTTGTAATCCCGTGTATGGAGACGATGTTTTTGGTTTTCTGTCAATAAATGGTGGTGTGAAGATTCATCGGACTCAATGTCCTAATGCTCATGAGCTCTTTTCTCGGTTTGGCTATCGGATTCTCAAAGCTAAGTGGACAGGTAAATCAGGGTCATCTTATCCAATAACTCTTTATGTTATAGGTAATGATGATATTGGGATTGTTACAAACATTACTTCTATTATAAATAAAGAGAAGAATATTACTTTACGGTCAATATCAATAGATACTCATGCTGGTTTGTTTGAAGGACAAATGACAGTTATGGTTCAGGATTTGGCCTCTTTGGATAATTTGATAAAAAAAATTCAAACGATAAAAGGCGTGAAATCTGTGTCAAGAGCTGTTGCTAATAGATAAGATTGGATTGCCATTATAAAAAAAGCTCTATTATGAAAAAACTTCATAATAGAGCTTTTTTCTTATACGCCTTTTAAAAATTGACCTAATAATGCAAATTTCTCTTTGTAATCTACTATTGAGCGTCTGATAATTTCTAAAGCTTCCTCTTTATCAAATATATGAGTGATTTCTACATTTCTCTTTTCTCCAGGAAGATCTTTGTATGTAAGAAAATAATGTTTTAGTCTATCGATAACTGTAGCAGGGCATTCAGATATATCTCGAATACCACCATATACAAAGTCATCTTTTAGAACAGCTATGATTTTATCATCAGACTCTTTATCATCTAGCATTCTAAATCCACCAATAGGAATAGCGCTTACTAATATATCTCCATGAGAAATAGTTCGCTCAGTTAATACGCAAATGTCAATAGGATCACCATCTCCTACAATTTCTTCGTAACCTGTTTTTTCCATTGATAACTCTGCTACATTTTTACCACTATAAGTTTGCGGTATAAAGCCATACAATGCAGGTATAACGCTAGAATATTTTTGAGGACGATCTATTCGTAAATAGCCAGTTGTTTTATCAACTTCGTATTTAACGGTATCAGTTGGTACAATTTCGATAAAAGATGTGACACAGTATGGGGCCTGATCGCCAATTTCAACGCCATGCCATGGATGTGATTTATATCGTAATCCCATCAATTTGCCAATTGGATCCATTACTTCATTCATATATAAGTATGTTTTTATTTGCTGCAAAGATAGTTAGTTCATTTTATTTGTTATATAAGATCTTACTATTTTAATATTATTCTTTAGCTTTTATTATTTCCCGCGGCTTTTTTATGGATCTATCCTCAATTTTGCACTATAGATGCAGCAATTATTCTTGTTAGTTTAAATAAAGTTAAACACAGGGTGCTTAAGATACTGTTTATAAGCTTTATATGATTTTTTATGAGCTTTAATTCAAATTAATTGCATGAAAAATTTGCGTGAATAAAAAAATGGCCCTACTTTTGCATCGCAATCGGGAAACAAAACGACGAGCGAGTCGGGGAGTTGATTGTGAATCTTTTCAAATAAAGATAATCTCAACAAGATTTATATATAAACAAAAGTAGTACAAGCACAATAGGTATATTGAACCGTCAATTGAGATATATTGAAACGGAACCTTGAGCATAGGAAAAAATAACAAATTACAACGA
>JBOFIZ010000288.1:0-4609 GCA_051650425.1 Bacteroidales bacterium | reverse complement strand
GTACTTAGAACATCTTAAAACTAAGTCGCGCTAAAATAAAATCTAAGGCAAGGTACAGGAGCTAATCCACACCTTGCCTTTTCTGCCTTTTATACGCTTATCTGTATCAGAGTGTTGATAACTCGCGATACTTTTCTATTTTTGCAGATATTTGAAAATAAGAAAATCAAAAAATATTCAGTTTACAATGAGAAAGTACAAATTGTTTAACAATCTTCTTGGTTGGATTACTTTTGCCATTGCGGCAATAGTCTATACCATGACGATTGAGCCAACTGCAAGTTTCTGGGATTGTGGAGAATTTATTTCTTCGGCTTATAAATTAGAAGTCGGTCACCCTCCGGGAGCTCCATTCTTTATGATCACAGGACGTATTTTTGCTACGCTGGCCAGTGATCCTTCTAAAGTAGCAATGATGATCAATATCATGTCTGCTATTTTTAGTGCATTAACAATCCTTTTCCTATTCTGGAGTATTACTCATCTTGCAAAAGCTGTAGTTGTTTCAGACAAAGATAAGGACATGAGCCTGTCACAGGGTATTATGATCTTAGGTAGTGGCCTTGTTGGTGCGTTAGTATATACATTCTCTGATACTTTCTGGTTTTCAGCAGTCGAAGGCGAAGTATACGCATACTCTTCACTTTTCACTGCTGCCGTTTTCTGGCTTATCCTGAAATGGGAAGAACACGCAGATGAAGCTCACGCTGATCGCTGGATTATTTTGATTGCTTATTTGATGGGACTTTCTATTGGTGTCCATCTTCTGAATCTGTTATGTATTCCGGCAATTGTATTAGTTTATTACTACAAACGTAATCCGAATGCAAACTTGAAAGGATCAATCATTGCCCTTTTAGTTTCGTTCGTTATTGTAGGAGTATTAATGTATGGTATGATACCGGGGCTCGTAAAAGTTGCAGGCTGGTTCGAATTGTTCTTTGTGAACACATTAGGTATGCCATATAATTCAGGCGTAATCATTTATATTGTAGCTTTAGCTCTTGCTTTAATCTGGGGTATCTACGAAACCGTAGTTCAAAAAAGCGAAATCCGTATGAAATCAGCCCTTTTACTATCTGTTGCTATGATGGGAATTCCATTTATCGGCAGTGGTGGTTTTAAAAGCGTTGCTATCGGATTGACTCTGCTTGCCGGTGGTGCAGCTTATCTTTTCATGAAAAAAGATTTCAGTGTCCGCCTGATCAATAACTTATTGATGTGTATGACGGTAATCCTTATCGGATATTCTTCATATGCTTTAATCATGATTCGCTCGGCAGCTAATACGCCAATGGATCAAAACTCTCCGGAAGATATCTTCTCTTTAGGCAGTTACCTGAACCGTGAACAATACGGTGACAGACCTTTATTCTACGGTGAAACGTTTGCTTCGGAAGTAGCCAGAGATAAAGATTGTCAGGCTAAATTCAAAGAAGGTGCACCAATTTATGCACAAGTTGCGAAAAAAGATTCTACTGAAGCTGATAAGTATATTATCACTGGTCGCAAACGCAACTATGAATATATGGACGGGACTAAAATGTTGTTCCCTCGTATGTATAGCTCACAACCTACACATATCGAATCCTATAAATCATGGACTAACTTTCAGGGTAAATCAGTACGGCTGAATCGTTGCGGCGAACAAATTGCAGTTCAGATGCCAACTTTCCTTGAAAATATCAAATACTTCCTGAACTACCAGTTAAACTTCATGTACTGGAGATATTTTATGTGGAACTTTGCCGGTCGTCAGAATGATATTCAGGGACATGGTGAAATCACAAATGGTAACTGGATTACCGGCATCAATGCAATCGATAAATATCTGGTTGGAGATCAGACATTACTTCCGGATGATTTAAAGAACAATAAAGGACGCAATGTATATTATATGCTCCCTTTATTACTGGGTGTATTCGGAATTCTTTTCCAGGCTTACCGTGGTAACAAAGGGATTCAGGGCTTTTGGATCACATTCTTCCTGTTCTTTATGACAGGTATTGCTATTGTTATTTATCTGAACCAAACACCTTATCAGCCACGCGAACGCGATTATGCTTATGCAGGATCGTTCTATGCTTTCACGATATGGATTGGTTTAGGAGTAGCTGCAATTGCTAATTTCCTATCGAAATACATCAACCCTACGGCAGCTGCTACACTGGCTACTGTCGCTTCTTTATTCGTTCCGATTCAGATGGCTGCCCAAAACTGGGATGACCATGACCGTTCAGGCAGATATACTGCTCGTGATTTCGGAAAGAATTATCTGACAACGGTTGCACCTAACGGTATTATCTTTACAAATGGAGATAACGATACATTCCCGTTGTGGTACGCACAAGAGGTAGAAGGATATCGTACAGACGTTCGTGTTGCGAATCTTAGCTACCTTCAAACAGACTGGTACGTAGATCAGATGAAACGTCAGGCTTATGAATCCGCTCCACTCCCGATTGACTTTACAAAAGATCAATATATCCAGGGAACACGTGATGTTGTTTATTTGATGGATATGCTTAGCGGAGATACTCTTGATCTGAAAACGGCACTCGACATTGTTAAGTCGGAAGACGAAAGATTTAAACGTATTCCGGGTTATGACGGACGAATGGATTTTGTTCCTGCTAAGAAATTCAAACTTAAGATCGATAAACAAGCAGTAATTGAATCAGGAGCTGTTCCGGCAAACTATATTGACAGCATTCCTGAAGAAATGATCATTGACCTAAGCAATAAAAATTATTTAGGCAAACAAGAATTAATGATTCTGGATATGATCAACAATAATAACTGGAAACGCCCTATATATTATGCTGTAACCGTTGGCAGTGATCAGTACTTGAATCTGAAAGACAATTTCAGTCTGGAAGGTTTGGCATATAGAATCAATCCTGTAAGCGAAGAAGGTGGAGTAATTAATACGGACGTAATGTTTGACAATATGGTCAACAAGTTCCAATGGGGAGGTATTGAAAATCCAAAAGTCTATTTAGATGAAAATAATATCCGAATGACAAAAACATTCCGATACATGTTTACAAGTTTGGTAGACGCTTTGATCAACGAAGGAAAAACAGAAAAAGCAATTCAGGCACTGGATCATGCAATGAAAGTAATTCCTCCTACATCAGTACCGAATGACTATTCAACACTATCATTTGCCGATCAGTATTATACTTTAGGTTTGGATGAAAAAGGAAATGCCATTCTTTCTGATATTCTGAAATCTTCAAGCCAATACTTGCAGTGGTATTACTCGCTGACTCCGAGCCAAAGAAGATACTCTTCAAATGAAATCGGACATCAACTGGCCGTAATGCAGGAAGCTTTGAAAGTTGCTGATATCAATGACAAGCCTTTAGCTGAAAAATACTTCCCGATTTTTGCGGAATATGCACAAGCATGGAACGTAAAATCGAAACAAAACAAATAGAATAAAGCGTGAATGTTTTAATCGAACAACCACCTTTTCTTTATCGTATGTTATTCACCAAAGCTCACTGGCGAATCAACAAAAATGAAAAGGTCGTATACCTAACATTTGATGATGGACCGATACCCGAGGCTACGCCTTGGGTATTGGACACATTAGATGAACTTGGGATAAAAGCTACATTCTTTTGTGTAGGCGATAATGTGCGAAAGTATCCGCATTTATTTGAAGAAGTGTTGAAAAGGGGGCATCGCGTAGGAAATCATACCTTCAACCATCTGCAAGGATGGCGCACACTGACCCGTAATTATCTTGCAAATGTGGCTAAAGCTGATGAATTAATTAAAAGCAATTTATTCAGACCGCCGCACGGACATGTTCGCATGCCGCAAATGTGGTTTCTTAAAAGACACTACAAAATAATTATGTGGGATGTTGTCACCCGTGATTATAATCCGCTCCTGACAGGCGAGGATATAATTAATATAGTAAAGAAAAGAACCCGTAATGGTTCCATCATTGTTTTCCATGATTCGGTTAAATCAATCGCACGGCTCAAAGAGTCGCTCGTTGATTCGGTCAAATGGTTACAATCTCAGGGATATCGTTTCGAAATGATACCATAAAAAAAAGGCTTATAAGAATTATCTCCTTATAAGCCTTTTTTTATTTCCCTTTTATATCAAACGATTCTATAATCCGATCAGCCATCTGAGCTAACTTATTATCATCTTTATCATACGATACAGAGAGATTCCACATCTCCAACCCCTTCACTGCTATCAATTGCTTATATTCAAAAAGCTCTTGGTTTTTATCAGTATAAACTACGGTCTGAGTAGCATAATGAACACCATCCTTCACAAACGTATGTTGCGATTTTATTTGCAAAGGCTTTTGTAACATTGACGCGACCTCCTGATTCGCACCGGCCATAGCACTTGTCACAGAGAGAGAATCTATGCTGGATTTATATTGCAAAATTGTAAAACTTATTGCCAGATTTTTCTTTGCATATTGATATGCATGCGCTGATGAAACCATCGAACTTAACTCACCCCCTCCGACTCCATCCGTTTCAGTCAGATGAACCGGCAATTCCAGTGTACATCCGCTGGCAAACATTTGAGTATGCCAGTCTTTCAACGAATCTACGGGAACGACCTT
>JBOFIZ010000287.1:0-1900 GCA_051650425.1 Bacteroidales bacterium | reverse complement strand
TTCATATTGGCCAATTGATGCTCGTAATCAAAGTCGGTGACGCCACGCACGCCACGCAGTAGCACCGTTGCGTGCTGCGCTTTGGCCAAATCGACCAGCAAGCCTTTAAAGCCGATAACCGTCACATTGGGGAGTGCGGCTACAGACTGGCGCAGGAGTTCAACCCGCTCGTCCAGCGTAAATAACGGTTGTTTGCTTGGGCTGGCCGCTACGGCCACGGTGATATGGCCAAACAAGCGGCTGGCGCGCTGGATTAAATCCAGATGGCCATTGGTGACCGGATCAAAAGTGCCGGGGTAGATAATGTTAGTCATGATTGTTTACTTTTACATTTTGCCCATAAGAATAAATACTTACTCAGTGTATAGTTAAAAATGCTAACGCTAAGAACAAGTCCATGAGCACCATCCAAAAAACCTGCTCGGATAATATAGCTCTTAAAGAAAGAGAATATCGCATGAGTAAATGCGGAGAGCAAAGATGTTTTTTTTCCTACGATAAATCTTTCATTAGCCCAGTCTTCAGCATAGGCAATTTGTTTTTTTGTGAAAGTAGACAGGTCTCTACAGGTTAAGTGCAATATATCCCCATGTAAATTTATAACTGACCTATCTCCATAATTCAATGACTCATGGACTAAATTATCGTTATAGGTTATAGATTTATGATATATCCTAATAACTTTATCAGGATACCAACCACCATGTGATAAGTATTTGTCTATAAATAGATTTCTTCTGTTGCATGAATAAACAAGATCTCGGGAGGTATTTTCTTGAGTGAGGATTTCAATGATGGAGTTTTTAAGGTTTTCAGAAATACGTTCATCAGAGTCTATCATTAAGATGTAATCTGAAGATGCATATGATTGTGCTAATTGGCGTTGTTTACCAAAACCTTGCCACTCTAAGTTATAGTAGACCTTTGCATTGTATGTATTGGCTATTTCAATAGTTGAATCTTGACTCCCTGAGTCAAGTAATATTATCTCATCGACCCAATCTAATGACTTTAGACAATCAGCTATTACCGACTCTTCATTTTTTGATAAAATAACAGCTGAAATTGTGCTTCGCATAGGGTTACCTTTATATAAATGAGTCTATAAAGCGCTTTGTTTTTTCAATCGCGTATTTGTTTTTTTCAATGATAAAACTTGCTTTCTCCACCATGGCAGAACTCGTTTCTTTATTTTGCAACAAATGGAAAATATTTTTTTTCAAGTCATCACCATTATTCACTATTAACATGGCACCAGATTTAATCATGGTATTACAGATGGTGCTAAAGTTGAAGTTGCTTTTTCCCATTATTATTGGCGTGCCAACTCGGGCAGGCTCTAATGGATTTTGTCCACCATGTGGAATCATACTGCCGCCAACAAAAGCTACATCAGCAACCCCATATAACCAGCTCAATTCGCCTATCGTATCAATGATATATACATCATCATTTTTGTTAGGTAAATCAGAGGTGCTTCTGTATGAGTAATTTAACTGATGCTTAGCTAGCGTTTTCTCTATTTTATCCATCCTATTCTGATGTCTTGGTGCAAGAATTAACAAGCTGTTATTATATTTTGATTTTATTTCATGAAATGCGGATATTATAATTTCGTCTTCACCATCGTGTGTGCTGCCTGCAATTATTATGTTTTCATGATTTTGGATTATTAATGTGCGAAGTTGGTGTGCTGAGTATAAATCGTTGTTGTTTGTCAGGTTGCTGTATTTTACATTGCCAACAACATGTACTTTGTTCTCATTGATACCGAGAGATATAAATCTCTGTTTATCATTCTCATCTTGAGCTAAAACGCAGTCTAGGGATTGCAACATCAATGATGTTAGCTTTCCTATTTTCTTATATCCTTTGTATGATTTGTTGGATAATCTCGCAT
>JBOFIZ010000286.1:0-2069 GCA_051650425.1 Bacteroidales bacterium | reverse complement strand
AAAGGAATGGATAGCGAAAGTTTCCGCACTGTCTATTCCGAATTGTTAGGATTGAACAGACAGAAAGAAGCTGTTATTGTTGATACACGTCATAATGGCGGAGGTTGGCTGCATGATGATCTTGTTACACTTTTAGGCGGTAAACTTTATCAGAAATTCGTACCTCGCGGTCAGTATATTGGTGATGATCCTTTCACGAAATGGACAAAACCGTCTGTTGTACTGATGTGTGAAGACAATTATTCAAATGCTCATGGATTCCCGTTTGTGTATAAAGAGCTGGGGATAGGCAAACTGGTTGGTGCTCCGGTACCGGGAACAATGACTGCTGTATGGTGGGAAAATCAAATTGATCCTTCTATTGTATTTGGTATCCCTCAGGTTGGAGTTCAGGATATGAAAGGTAATTATCTCGAAAACCAGGAACTACAGCCGGACATTGAAGTATATAATAGCCCTGAGTCTCAGCTACAGGGTAAAGACGACCAAATCAAAGCTGCAGTTGAAGAATTACTAAAACAATTGAACAGTAAGTAATAATAAATATAAAAAAGCTCTGCAAATAATTATACTGCAGAGCTTTTTTTATCAGTATAATATTTCCATGGAAAATAATTAGTAAGTTTCACTTATATTTATTCGTCGCAAACCGAAAAAGTGTATCTTCGCATAAGGTTTGCTTATTTTATAGCTTGCCATTATTTCCATAAATAATATTTATGACAAGAACACACAGAACAGTATTAACAATCTGCATAGTTTTCTTATTTGTCTTGCAAACATTCTCCGGTTGTTCTGAGGTTAATTACAATTGGAATGCTATGACATGCAAAGTAAGAGTTGCCTTCATTAATTCGGAGGGAGATAAGATTACGCCCGATTGTAAAATCGAGACCTTACTCATTTATATATATAACTCCGCTCATGAGCTTCTTGATTGTGTAAAATTAGATTTACAATCAAATGAGAAACAATTGAGTCTGAAGTCAACAAAAATACAGAATGAGAAGGAATTAATACTCTATGCCGTAACCGCAAACAGAGAATCCCGTCTGATATATCCTGAATGGAATCATTCTCTCAGCGAGTTTATAATTACCTACCCTTCTGCAAACACCTATGAACCAATAAATCCTATATTCAGCGGTATGCTTATTCTGCGCAACGGATGGCGTCTAAATGAGAATATAGAAATACCTCTTGAACGAAAAGTAGGGAATGTACAAATAACTCTCAACACACCAACTAATTATTTAATCGCGAATCCCGACATGTATGATATTGAAATAAAACACATATGTGCAAAGATTGATATCGGGAATAAAGGTTTAGACGCCAGATTGATTACATTGGCTCCTTTGAGATATACATCGTCCGGATCTCTTACAACAAACAAGATTACAATGTTTCCTACAGAAACGAACAAGGGACTTTCTATTGATATTCGTAAAAATGGCATTGTACTTATGACTTTTGATCAGGACAACAATAACACTCCTTTCGAATGTATTAATGATAAACTCTTAGATATTAATATCGACTTAAATACTCTAAAAACCTCTGTCAGCGTCACACCATGGGAAAACATTGATACTGATATTGAAATTTAATACAGTTATACAGCCAACATTTCCTAAAGAAATCTCCTTAACTCTACAATACTCTCACGCATCTATTCTTTATAAACACATCTATCTCACTTCTATATTCGTATATTTGAACACAATTAGATCCTTATACACAAAGCATTTGGAACATATCAATCACTTTAATGAATATTAATTCATTTTACTGTAAGTAATTAGTTCTAAATAGATCTCCCCATTTTACACATGCTATCAAAATGAATTTTTTTTTAGATATTTGTTTGCGTTTCAAATTTTCCTTTTTATATTTGCACTCGCAAAAACAGAAAACAATAATCATTACAGATTGTCTGTTCAGGAAATTATAGAACTTACAAAATAACTTTTATTATTTATGAAAAAATTTATCTCATATGCCGCTATGGCTATGGCTCTTTGTGCGTGCTCAAACAGTGATGTGACTACTCCTGAAATCATTGATCC
>JBOFIZ010000285.1:0-17726 GCA_051650425.1 Bacteroidales bacterium | reverse complement strand
CTCTGAAGTCATATTTAGAGAGCGGATATGTTCCATTCCAACCAATTTTAAGGAAATATATAATTATAGTGCCAGTAACAAATACGGCAATCAAGATTTCATTCAAACTTAAGGTATTCTGAATTAGATAGGGTAGGGTTTTTTCTGCCAGAACTGCAGATAAAGCAGCAGAAGGTAAAATATCAATTCGAATGAATTGTTTTCTTTTATATCCATCGAAAAACATGAGTGCAAGGCAGCATAGTCCGGTCAGGATAGATAGGAGAGCAAGCCTGTAGTTAAACTCACCTGGTCCCCATTTGTCCATCTGTGATTTGATATAGAAAGTTGTAAAAATCAGAATAAAGTACTTCATCGCATTTTGTGTTTATAGATGATCAATAATATACATTGATGGTAGAACCCGAATATTTAATCTGCAGGTAGCTTATTAGGCGCAAGATATAATATATTATTAAAAAATACAAATTAAAACTGAGTTTAAATAGTGAAAAAAGCTATGGGCTAAGAAAACTTTTAAAGATTTCAGGGTTTTCTTGTGGGCGATTCAAATAATCCTCTATCTTTGCGACAATTTTTTATAGATACATCTTTGTATTTAATATTCAACGTTTAACTAGTATATATGATCAACTCATTTAAAAGATTCATCTTTGTAATACTAGCTCTGCTGATCATTACGCCACAGATTGTAAGGTCAGAGAACTTAGCACATGAATTACTTAATGATACGACCACAGAGCAAAAATCTAAGCGGGAATTGCGTAAAGAAAAACGTGATAAGCGCAATTTTAAATTCAGTATTTTAGGAGGTCCGGGGTATACACCCGATTTTGGTTTTGTTATCGGAGGTAGCTTTTTAACCACATTCAGTACTTCACCTTCCGATACAACTCTTTTGCGATCAGTATTGCCGCTAACGTTTGGTGTGACTTTTGGACAAGGAGTAGGAATCAATGCAACACTTTATCCTCAGTTATACTTTAAGCATGATAAATTTCGGGTAACAGGTAAGTTTATTGTTAAAAATACAGGTGATAACTATTATGGTGTAGGCTATTCTCAGAATAGTCGTATAAAACGAGGTCCTGAATCAACCGAGTATTATATGAGTATGATACAGGTTAATCCTATTTTCCAGTTCAGGGTAAAAAATTCTCATTATTTTATTGGTCCGATGCTTGATTACGTATCAGATGATCTATCTAAGCCTGCCGGTGGAGTAATTAGCGATCCATACTATATTAAGCAAGGCGGGGATTCATTGGGTTTGCATACGAAAAGTGTTAACCTGGGTTTTACTTTGTCTTACGATACTCGTGATGTTCCTGCAAATCCATATAAAGGATGGTATCTGGATATGAAACTAAGTTATGCTCCAAAGTTCCTGGGAAGCACCTTCAACTATGGACTTGCATCCTTAGACTATCGTCAATACAAACAAGTTGGAATGCGTAAAGTTCTTGCATGGACGTTTAATACTAAAAATGCAATCGGAGATGTCCCATTTACACGTATGCCGATGGTGGGCTCGCCTTTTGATTTGCGAGGGCTTTATTTAGGTCAATACAGAGACAAATCAGCTCATACAGCTTTAGTCGAATATCGTCAGATGATTAATACGGATCAGTCCAATTTTTGGAAAAAAGCATTGAGTCGTGTCGGTTTTGCGACATGGGCAGGTGTTGGTTTTTTGGGGCCAAATCCTATCCGAATTGAAGGTGTTTTACCGAATATTGGTGCGGGTCTGCGAATCGAGTTACAGCCTCGTATGAATTTGCGTTTTGATGTAGGATATAGTCCTGTAGATAAACAAACATTGCTTTATATGAATATAACTGAAGCATTCTAAGAAGTAAATTAAAATAAGTAGTAAGGACGAATGATTTTTATCTTTTTAATAAGGCAGAATTATTCGTCCTTTATTTTGAGTTATACTTGTATTTTATCAGGTATGATACAGATTATGATGGTAAGGAGGATAGCTTTGCTGCTCCAACAGATTAAAACACATATTTATAATATGTTAGATATTAAATACGTTAAATTCTCTATCTTTGCCACGATTTATTAAAGGAGGTTTTTAATCAAAAGTCTCCGGATAGATATTTGTAAACACGAAAACAATGAAAATGAAAAGATTCATGTCTATGAAATTTGCCTGTTTTGCGCTATTGTTCTTCGCTGCATTGATGCAGGGTTGTACAGATTTAGCAAAACTAAAAGACGATGCATCGGTGAGAAGCGTTACGGTTTTAACGCATACACCGACTTCAATTTTGTTGGGCACACCTGAAATTAATGACGAAAAACACATTGTGTCTATACCTGTTTTGTATGGTAAATATCAGTTTCCATTGACAATGAACCTGAAGATGGAGACATCTAACGGTCAGACAATAGGTTTGGACTTTAATGATCCTGTAACTTTTGAAACGATCACGGAGCGTAAGAAGTTCTTTGTTGTAGCTGAGAGCGGGTTGGCAGTAGCCTGGTACCTTGAATTGGTAGAGAATGCTTTACCTGAAGGTAATTATATCGAGAAGTTTGAGATAAAAAGCTTTAGCCCGGAATCAAACATCATTAGTCTGAATCCTGAAATTAAAGCAACTGAAGGTAAAATTGATATTCTGGGTGCATCATTAACCTTCCCGTTAACGATAACTCCGGATATAATTATTTCCGATGATGCGATTATGACAGGTTATGAGAATGGGAAACCAATGGTATTTAAATCTGTTGAAGATATCAAAACTTTAAAAGTAACTTCAGCAAGTGGAAATACACGCAACTGGACCGTATCTGTTATTCAGTGTGAGAATTTGCCTGAAGATGCTTCAAGACCGGAATTGAACGGTGTTGATTTTGATCAGTTATCTCCTGAAGTCGTGAATACAGAAAGTACTCATCGTATTTTACTTGAGCGTACATGGAATGTACGTACAGGAGAAATCATGTTGTATGTACGTGACACGGTGAATAATGCAACGATTTATCCTGTGACGTTTAATTTTAATAATATGGTTTTACCTCAGCACTGTGAGCTTGTAGGTATGCCTGAATCGAAAGATCTGACATTTGAGTCGGCGGAGAGTACAAAAGTATTCTACACAATTGATCGTATGAACAATACGATGCGAAAATGGAGTGTCAGTGCTGAAAAAGGATTAAACTCACAGGCTGATATCACATCAATAGAAGGGGCTAAATCTGGTACCTTTCCTTTAGGTATTTCTGTTGAGGGATTCACGATTTATCCACAGGATAAAAAAGTAGTGATGACAGTAAGCGGATTGTTTACATCTAAACTGACAGTAAATCTAAGTAAGCTGACAGTTTCAACCGGGGCTAAGGTTATAGATCAACCTGCAAAACTTGAGTTTGCAAATGCCGATGCAGTAGCTTCAATTAAAGTTGAAGCTGAAGATGGAACGATATCGAACTGGTTGATTATACCAAAAAGTAAAAATGCACATAAGAGTGATCGAGCAGAAGTTGTGTCTTACAAAATAAGCCAATATGAGTCTAAAACCAATAAAATGGTTTTGAGTAATATGGTCTATATTGATCAGACAACTAAAGCGGTTGTACTTATCGTTGATGAAGGTGGTTGGGACTTCCCGCTAAAAGTAAGAGGGACAATGACAACATCTCCATATAGTTATATTGAGCCAATTGAAAGTGGTGAATTGATTTCACCATACGAATGGTTGACATTTACAGATGCCAATACGGTTATTCCTTTTAATGTTGTTGCTGAAGATGGTACTGTTGTTAAGTGGACTATGAGTGTTAAAGCTAGTGGGAATGCCAATACTGAAGCCAATCTTAACGGGATAACTTTCTCGGAAGATCCGACGAATGTTATTATTTCTCAGGAGTATTTCATGGATACGCAAAATCATATTGTTTACTTCCAGGTAGCAAGTGGTGTTGAGAACTTCCCATTGGTTATCCGTCCTGTATTTGAGGTTTCTAAAGGAGCTATTACTGATGTTCCGAATAATTCACCGATGACATTTCAAAATCTGTATTCAACGAATCAGGTAACAGTTACATCGGAAGATGGTGCAAATTCAGTGACCTGGATTATAAAGTTAATTTATACACCTCAGTTGGATAACTCGAATTTTGATCGATGGGTGAGTGAAACTGAGATATATCCGGGAGCAAACTCTTGGGCTTCATCAAATAATACATTCGTAAAAGGAATGCGTAGATCAGAGGATGCTGTTCAGGGGAAATATTCAGTGCAGATGACAACTTCGAAGGTCGATAACCTATTTGCCAAAGAGATAGCAGCAGGATCTTTATTCTTAGGTACATTCAAATTTGATATTGCCAACAAAGATAATCCGCGTTTGATGACTTGGTTCGGATCTCCGTTCACACAAAGTCCAAACAAGGTTGTGATTGATGTGAACTATAAACGTGGCGCTACATTGGAGCAATCTAAGAATAATCAGTTTATACCAATACCGGGAGAGGTTGATTCAGCGTCGGTAATAGTAGAAGTTTTACGTTGGACTGGTCCGGCTAATGAGCCATTTGAATATCATGGGTTACCTACTCCAAATGTTGAAGTCTTAGGAAGCGGACAGTTTATTTTTACAGATACAAACGGATGGATTGAGGATAAAGAAATATCAGTCCGTTATACAAGTATTAATAAACCGACACACTTCTCTTTATCTATGGCATCAAGTGCAAAAGGTGATCAGTTTATCGGGGCAAGAGACAGTCGTCTGCTTGTCGACAATGTACGACTTGTTTATCCTCAAACACCTGTAGGACCTTACATTGTATCGAAACAACGCTAAGTCGAGTAATCAAACTAAATGGATTAAAAATGAAAAAGATACTATATTTATTAATGGCATGGATAGCGGTTACTCCGCTATCTGCCAAAATTAAACAAGTAGGGGCTCCATTTACTCCGAATATTTATCTGGCTCCGCTTGTCGGTGTGGATATCGGTGGAGCTATACCGACAACTTTTGGTACGATCGAAGAAATTGGTTCGAATGTTGCGCCGAAACTGAGTCCTTCTTTAGGATTGAAGATTGGTTATGATATTACGCCTTCCTGGGGTGTGGTGACTGAAGTTTGTTATAAACAAGTAGGGATTAAGGCTGGAGCAAAAGTAAAAGATCAGTTATTTCAAATCAAAGATGCGGATGGTTCATCTCAGGATGTTTGGTTTACCGGGATTGCTGATATGGATATGGATTTTACTTTTCTTGAAGTACCTGTTTATGCCAAATGGTCTTGGAACGAAGGTCGTGATAAGGTGATTTGCGGATTATATGCAGCATGGGTAATTAATGCGAAATTTGATAATATAGCTCAAAAAGGATATTTATCGGATGTGCCAAGTAATCCGACAGCAGATCAGATCAATCCATTAAATGAGCCGCTTGTGCAGCCATTTACATCAATTATGACTAATTGGGATCTGGGTGTATTGATCGGATATGAGAGACGAATCTTTCATAATTTGAATATAGGATTACGTGTGTCAATGGGTACGGTAGATATTTTCAAAAAGGGACAAAATGCATTGGGATATGAAATGCGTCAGATGAGAGGATCATTAGTGTTAAGCTATGATTTATTTGCATTTCCGATCAAGAGTGCATCTAAGAACTAAATAACGACTACAAATATAGCTTTGTGGGAGTACTAATAAAAAAAGAGAAGCGGTTATGAATCATAACCGCTTCTCTTTTTTTATTAGTACCATGGAATGGCTTCGCCGGAATTTCCACGTTTATCCCATTTCAAGTCTTTTAGTAAAGATGAATTTACAGCAATAGAGAAGTTGTAGGATTTGAAGTTTCCTACGGGAACAATGTTGGCAGACATTGACCAACAGTGTAGATTTCTCGTGATACCTAAATTCATAAAAGCAAGTCTGGAACGATCAAAATCCCAACTGGTTGACATATTCATGGACCAGTTTTGAGTCAGATTCAAATTCCCCGAAATACTGAGATTCTGATTAAGTTTGTAATCATACTCCATTTTCTGAGGATTGAACTTGCCGTAGCCAATACCCAATGAGTAGTTCAGTGATAAACTCCAGGGCATTGTGAACGGTTGATATCCATCGTTTGCAGCTGCACTCTTCTTAGCTTCTTCCTGAGGGTCGGCCGGAGGAGTTTTATCACCGTCAGTCTGACCATCTGTACCCGGAGGTGGTGTCGTTTTCTCTTTTTTCTGGAACATCTTGTCCGAGAATGTGTAAGAGAATGTCGTACTGGCACTTGATAAACGAGCTAATCCTTTACCGTTTGCGATACGTAGTTTATTTACACGTACACCTGAAGTTCCGGATGAGCTGGATGCATACATATATGGATCAAAAGTACCATTCACATTTAAAGTAAAGTCTTTTGTCAGCTTCACACGAAGCGATGTATTGATATTACTCAATCTCATCGAGTCAGCTGCCATATTGTAGCTTCCGTTTACCGTAAAGTTGTCTATCAAACTAATCTTCTTGAATCCGGTAGAGTCCTTTTTAGAGGCTACTTTCATCTCGACATTGTTTTGTAAGCTCAGACTGACGACACCTTGCTTCCCACGTGGAGCTGTACCGAAAATTCCATTGGAATAAGGTGAGTAATCAACTCGTGTAACAGTTCCGTCTTTGTTAATCTTGTCGTAACTTTTCCAGAAACCAAACCGGCTTGCACCGAAGTCAGGAGCCCAGCTAAAGCTGACGGACGGAGTTAATACGTGGCGAATCATCTCTACTTTATTTCCGAATAGTTTAGGGATTGGTTTATAAAACCCGTATAGTTTCGTATTTAACGAAAGACTGGCGTTATAGTTATACACCCGGTTAAATCCGTAGGTTGTATCTTTGATAGCAACCGAATTAAGCGGATCCCATGATTCGTCTATTTTATTTGTGTACCATTTTTCATTGTAAGTAAATGATGGGCTGATATTCAAATATTTGAACAGATTGAAGGATGCCGAAACAGGAATTTGGTGAGAAATACCATTATTCCAGTCCTGAACCAGATTCTTTTTAAAGAACTCATATTCTTTTGCCTGTAAAGAGTTTCGAAGCTGCATCGTATAGTTCATCGAAATCTTTTCATACCAACGCTCATTGCCGATTACCTGTTTCCGTTTAAACGGATAGATACGGCTCATGTTGAACGTAAGGTCAGGCAAAGTCACTGCTAGCATTGTATCTCGCGAGTTCTGGTTGATGTTGAACGAGCTTGATAAACTGAATGGTGAATTCGGAAAGTTATACGAGAAGTTGATCGTCGAACTTTTATTATTGTCGGTAAACTGCATAGGGTTGTACTGACTGTTAAAGTTGTTGTGATCAAAACTATTCGTAGAGAAATTCACACTGGCAGAGAAGTTCATATTCGGATTTACCTTCTGATCTTGAGTGTGAGTCCAGTTTACCCGGAACCCTTTGGATTTACTGTAATCAGGTAGTCCTTTATCTCCCAAAACCGTAACAAGATAATTCAAATTGAAATTACCGTTATACTTATATCGTTTCGTATAAGTTGACTGAGCATTCAATCCCCATGATCCTTTTGTATAGATTTCACCTGTTAGAGCTAGATCCATATAATCACTTAATGCAAAATAGTATCCCCCGTTTGAAAGATAGAACCCTTTCTGTCCGTCATCCCCGAAAGTCGGGAAAATGATACCGCTTGAATAAGTTTTGGAAAATGGGAAGAATCCGAATGGGATAGCAACCGGAAGCGGAACATCCTCAATAACCAGATAGGCAGGTCCCGTTACGATATTCTTACCGGGTCTTACTTTAGCCTTGGTTAGATTGAGATAGAAGTGAGGATGATCATGGTGATCACAAGTTGTATATTTACAACCAGTCATGTACATATCATCATTTGGCATCTTTTTAGTCTGCCCGCCCACTACGTAGCCTTCTCCTTGTTGTGTCACCACATTGGTGATGAATCCTTTCTGAGTTTTAAAATTATATCTCATTGTCTGAGACTCGTACTGATCTTCTCCTTGTTTGAATATAGGTAATCCCTGAAGTTTACCTATCGAATCTTTTGTTCCGGTAGCATAAACAAGACTACTATCCATGTTCATACGTATGTAATTCGCATCCAGCTGGATATTCTCATACGTAACTTTTCCGTTACCGTAGAGTAAAGCCTGATTGGATCCCATCAGAACCATAGAGTCTGTCGCTTCGAAATTTACAATATCATTCAGCGCATTCTTTGATTCCTTCTGTTTTATCGAATCCGAACTAATTGAGTCCTTCGTTAATGAGTCTCTGGCTAAGGTGTTAACCGGAGGCGATTTACCTTTTGTTGAGTCATCCTGCAAGCGAGGCGAGGCAAGCGAATACATAGACACTTGCAGCAGCGCAAAGACAGGTAAGACATATAATAAGTATTTATGTTTTTTATCCATCTGATACGGTTAAAATCGAATGTAACGCAAAACTACAATAATCCAAGTATATATCCTTAGAAACGGTTTTGAATTTTACGAATAATTTATCTATTACTCTTGTAGCGGTATTATTTTTTGTCCTTTTTTGCACCTGCTCTCTTTCGTTTGTGGTGTATTTACTACTCGACTAAGAACAAGACTCTACTTAAATTCAATTGTTCGCGAGAGTGTGTTTCCCTGTTCGTCCAAAAGGAGGATACGATGTTTTCCTGATTCTGAGGAAACTTCCTTTTGATGAAAAGTCTTTGTTGTTCCTATAAACTCTTCGTCGAGATGCCAGAAAAGAGTCATGTCACTGTTTCGGTGAGTAGCTTCAAGAATAACTTTACCTTTTGAACCATCCATTTGTCTGGGTAAGATCACGGCGCCAGTGCCCGAAGGATATATAAATGCAATCGGATTGTCACGCATATATGCCGATCCCGAATTTTGCAGAGGAGGTAGTGATTTGTAATCCGGATGTTTTCGGGCATAAAACCACTCCCATGACGGAGGTAAAACAAACCAAGGAACTGTCTTTGTATTTGCTGATCCTTCAGAGTCAATACTGATTCTCTCAGTTTCATCCTCGGTTACGGCAATCATCTGATGATAGGTACAAACAGGGAAATCTGCTGCTTTTTTACAAACAAGAATCGTATCTGCATTTTCGCAATAACGCCCTTTCAGATTCCCACTTTCAGGACAAACAACAGCGGCTTGTAATGCTCCGTACGGTATGTCAAACCAGGAAGTCGAAGGAAGGAAGTTGAACAGATCAAACATCACGGGGGCAGCTGTTGAAGCTCCGGTTAATCCCGAGCGACCTTCTCCGTCTGCATTCCCAACCCATACAGCGACTACATATTGTGGTGTAACGCCCACAGCCCATGCGTCACGATTTCCAAAGCTTGTTCCGGTTTTCCATGCTACTTTTCGTATGCTTGGCATCAGGCTCCAATCCATTTCTTCAGGCCTGTTAACTTCGCTCAGTACCTCAAATGTTTGCCAGATAGCACCTGCATCGAAAAGGATAGGATTTTTCTGATCCTGCTTTTTTGAAGGCTTATGGCTTTGAAGATAGGTCGGCTTTTCCCAGTCCGATACGTGATAACGTTCATCTATACAATAATTATTTAATGTACGCGAAAGGGCTGCATAGGATGAAGCTACATCCCAAACGGAGGATTCTGCTCCTCCAAGAATAAGCGATAGTCCGTAATGAGAAGCCGATTTATTGATATCCTTCAATCCCATTTGTTGCAACAGATCGCGAAACTTTGGAATACCATACTCTCTCAAGCGGATGACAAATGGAATATTTAAGGATCGTTGTAATGCTTCCGAAGCCTTCACTGCACCATCAAAATCGCGACTGTAATTTTTAGGCGAAAACCCATTGATATTGATAGGGACATCAGGTATTAAAGTATGAGGAAGTATCTCCGCTTCCTGAATGCCGGCACAATACAGGAAAGGTTTTAATACACTTCCTGTGCTTCGCGGCGCTCGCAGCACATCGACCTGATTTCCGCTTCCATTCGAATAAAATCCTACATTACCGCAATAGGCAAGCACTTCATTACGGTCAACATCAATAATGAGTGCTGCAAGGTGATTTATACCATTTGATTTGAATTCATTGTGCCAGCTTTGAAGCCGTTCTTCACTACGTTTTTGTATGCGGTCCGAGAGTGTAGTTTGTATGATCTGACCTTTTTGATCTTTGTGTATCTGAGCAATCAGATAAGGAGCCAGCGTAGGCAGATCTTTCGGAGTCTCAGGTATTTCTTCATCAATTGCAGTCAGGTAATCGGATTTTGTAATAATCCTTTTTTTATACATACGCTCTAATAGGCGATTTCGTTTGTTACGCAACAGATTGCGGTTTTTACCCGGATGCATCAATGACGGCGAGTTGGGCAAAACGGCAAGAAGTGCACTTTCACCCCATGACAAACTGGAGGAGGAGTGCCCGAACCAACGCCAGGAAGCAGCTTCAATACCGACAACATTGCTTCCAAAAGGAGCATTTGCGGCATAAAGTTCTAAAATCTCGTCTTTTGAATATCTTAATTCTAAATAGATAGCAACAAAAAACTCTTTTAACTTCTGTGTCACAGTCCTCGGCGCTCTTTCCAACATACGGGCTGTCTGCATGGTGAGTGTGCTACCACCGCTTACGACCCGTCCTGAAGTTACATTTTGCTTGAAAGCTCGTAAGATGGATACCGGATTTACGCCCGGATGCCAGTAAAACCAACGATCTTCGAAAGTAATCAGAGCTTTTGTGTATTTATTATTTACGGTGCCGGATGCCTGAAAGCGCCATTGTCCGTCATCCGCAATACGAGCTCCCATCAGTGTTCCTTCACGGCTGTATACCAATGTTCCGGTAGGTGATTCGAACCGCGGTTTAGGAAGAAAGTGTATTATACAAAATACAAGAAGGGATAGTGCTACGAATAACACTATCCTTTTCTTAAACTTATCAGAAATAAAAAATTTCAGTTTCACTCTTGCATAATTTTAATTTCAGAAGCCGTCGATCTGGCATAAACATCCGCATCATACATTGCTTCACATACTGTCGCAGGCATATAATAAATTCCTGCATAAGATGCCTGAACACGGCAATAGAATTGCTTTTTCTCACCTTTATTCAGATCAAAGAAAGTTAGCATACGATCATCGCGAATATCCTGATACGTGAAGTTTTTCATGCCTTCACTGACTCCGGCGTATCGTGTTGACAGTATTTCCCAACCTCCCGGCAGAATTTGAGAAAGAGCAAGATTTGTATAATCCAGGTTGCTGCTAAGATTACTGACTTCTACGATCATTGTAAAAGAAGTGCCTTGCATCAGCTCTTTTGTGTTTAACGGAGCACCATTTTGACCAACGTATTTGATCTGCATTGAAATACCTTTGCTAACAGCAGGTGATTGATCAAACAACGGAGTATAGGTGCTGTTAAGTTCAGCAAACAGAGTTCCTTTTTGTTTACTTCGTATAGTTACCTCTCCCTGATTTTTAATATTAGTCAGCTGTTGCTCCCATATAGGAAGGTCTGACTCAACAGGCTTCATCGCACCTTTATCTTGATTCCACTCGAAATCCATACCACCTTTACCCATTTTCTGTGCAGCTTCAGACATTGCCATCAATGCAAATGCCGTAGATTGCGTGCTGTAGGTCTGGCTTGAACTCAGCTGCTGTGCTATTGTTTGTACATAACTCATAGCATCATTCAATTTATTCAGATGAAGTAAAGTCATCAAAGCAATACTCTGATCACGCAACTGCGAGCCGAAGTCAGAATCAAATCCGCTACTGCGATTGGCAAGTCCTTCAATCCCGCTAATCAACTCTGTCGCAATATCACTCTTATTTACTAAAGTGTACGTATTTGCAAGCATCCATTTTGCTTCAGCATGCAAATTACTCATTTCGCGCATACGATTCATTGCACCCAGATCAGGTTTGTTTGCCAATGCAAGTGAATAAAGCCGGAAAGCTTCCTGCATCTGACTTGGCATCATGTCCAGATTATTGGCATCAGCCCACAATCTGACCTGGTTTCTTTGATACGTAATCAGTCTGCTCATAAATTCTGGATTGATATTATAGCCTTTCATGCCGGCCTCTGATACAAAGGATAGCGCATAGGAGCTTACCCAAAGATTACTTTCTTTCAGGCCTTGCCAGTAAGCAATACCTCCATTTGCATTTTGTAGCGTATAGAGTTTATCAATCGTTTGTCTGACTGATGTTTTTATAGCCTGTTGCTGATCCTTACTTAATGCGACTAGCTGAGTCAGATATAATTGAGGAAAAGCTTGTGATATAATCTGTTCGGTACAGCCGTAAGGATATTGAAGCAGGTAATTCAGACGTGCAGTCAGATTAATTGCCGGGAATGCTGAAGCAGTCAGATTAACTTGCTTATTAGCGGCTTGCTGCGGAATATTCCAAAGTATTTGTTTGCTTTCGCCGCTATTCAGCAAAACGTTCTGCGTTTGTGTTACTGGCAAATTGGCATTGCGCACATCAATCTCAATCGTTTCTGTAAATGTATCGTTTGATCCGAATGAGCGAATAGTAATTACTTCTTTGCCGGTTTTGTTTCCTGCTTTAAGTTTAAAGAACAGTACTTTATCCTCCGGTGCTTTTACATCGACTTTCTGCTGATTATTACCGACGACAGTCAATAAGTTATTTGCAGTTGTGACGGATACACTTGCCTGCTTGATGATCTTATCTGTTACAAACAGGTTTACAGGAAGATAAATTTCATCGCCTGGTGCTAATACGCGAGGAAGTGAGGATAGTGTCATAATGCGGTTTTTTACCTCGACGCTTCGGGATACATTCCCATATGCACCCTCCTGATTTCCGGCAACAACCATTACTCGTACAGCTCCTACATATTCAGGTAACTTCAGTTGATGTTTAGCGATTTTACCTTTCGCAAGATAAAAAGGACCGGCATACATTACGACCGGTTTAAAACGGTTTGCTTTATTTCGTGATGTATTTCTTAATTCTTCATCACCTCCGATTGAGAGAAGCGGAGCCATCGATCCTGCATAACTGTTCATGACCCAGTCATACATATCCCAACTTCTTACACCTAAAGCTTCTTTCTGATAGAAGCTGTTCCATGGGTTTGGAGTTTTAAACGCAGTAAGATCCAGTAATCCTTCATCTACGATCGCCAGCGTATAGGTCATCGGAAGTGAATTCTTCTCTTGTACGGTTACGTCGAATTTTTGCTGAGGTTTCAATACACCAGGTAATCCGATAATCGGAGAAAGATGCGTATTCTGATTTTCAACATTGACAGACTTTATTCCATAAAGACGGATTGGTAAATCGTTGTTCTTTTGAGAATAAGGTTGTAATAGTACAATATGTATATAGGCATTTGGAGCCAGCTCTCCTGTAACCGGAATTTCGAACTGAGTTTCTTTTCCTTCCGTTGTTTCTACCCATTGCTTGGATAAAACGGACGATCCGTTCTCTAATGCGACTAAAGCACGGCCGCTCGAAGCTTTTGGGATAGTCACTTTAATTTTTTCGCCAACACGATAAGATTCTTTATCCGTAGCAAACGTAAGCATGGTCAGTCCATCAGGATCTTCCATCGCAGCCTGTCCGCGCCATGCAGGCCAATCCATATAGATAACCTGTCCGGTTGTGTGTCCGCTGTTTTTGTCTTTAGCCAGAATTAAATACCGTCCCCAGTTTGGATACTTAATTTCAAACGGAAATTCTCCTTTACCGTTTTGTGTGCGGATTCGGGTGTTGGTAATTAGTTTTTTAGAAGTACCGTTCATATAGGATGCAAGAGATCCCTCTTCTTTTTCCCACCACCATCTCCAGTCTAGTTTATAGACTTCGATATCTATAAGAGCTGATACAGGATTACCCTTGCCGTCAACCGTAGCAATATTAACCGGATACTTTTTATCAGTTTCCAGTGCACTCATCTTATTTTCGGCAGGGATAGAAATCCCTACGTATGAAGAGAAAGGAGAATAAGGAGCACTTTGTATGTACGTACTGAAATCTCCGCCCTCTTCATAAACGCGCGATATGAAATTAGCCGTAAGCATACCGGGAGCTGCACTCACAGCCGGAAGTTTAGTCGTGAAAGTACAAGTTCCTTCACTGTTGAGTTTGCCCTCAAATATGGATTTTTCAGTATTGGAGAACAGGCTGACCGGATTCATAAAGGTATAACCGGGAAAGGATTTTGCAAAAGCATCCGGATATGGTGTCAGCTTTATCTCTACCGAAGCTTTCAGATTCGAAGCAGGCATGCCAAGCAACCAGGACGAATTCAGAGTCATTTTTCGCTCTTCATTTCCTTTGAGCAGTTGATCACCCCATTTCAGATCCATTTTTAATCTGTTCGGTTTTATAGCTTCTATTCGTAAGTTCTTAGCAAATGTAGCACCGCCTACTTTGATATAAGATTCCCATCTGCCAGTAGGAGCATTCGGGTCGGTAGCTATTTTGAAAGCATAGAATCCATTTACAGAATTGGTCTGCACATATTTTTTATAGAACTTGCCGGTCGGAGTATAAAGCTCATAGATGACCGGATAATTCTTAGGTAGAGGATTATCTTTATCCTGAAGAATAAATGTTACATATATTGAGTCGCCCGGACGCCAAACACCGCGCTCGGTATAAATATATCCACGTAACCCTTTCTGGATTTCTTTGCCGGTTACATCAAAACGGCTGTATGAGAGAGCAGAAGCATCATCCAGTTTTAGATATCCCTTTTCTTTTTCTTTATGTGCAGTCAAAACAAAAGGTTTACCTCCTTTAGGTGTGATTTCCGTGAATCCCGAAGCATCCGTAATCCCTTCGCCGATTGGTTGCAACTGATAGTTGTACAGGACAACTTTAACGTCTTTCTCCGGTTTAGTACTGAGTATATTATTTACCACAATCAGGTTTTTACCATTGCTGCCTCTTTCAGCCATGATTCCCAAATTGGAAGCCAGTACATTGGTACCTGCGAATATGTCGCTGTTCATATAATAGGTAGGTTTGCACGGATTGTTTCGGTCTTTCCATACATATTGTTGCCAATTATAATTTACAGAAGAATAATAGCCATAAGGTTCATCCCAATAAGCTTCATCCTCGGCTGTAATGCCGCTATTTTCAGATAAACTGATTAATCCTTGTTCGTCAATTTCTCCATTCCGGCTATTGCAAGGCGTTATTGCATCATTCATACCAAATGTAAGTTCAACACGATAAATTGCGCCCGGATCTTTTTTGATAAGCGGCGCAAGATCAATAGAGAAATCATTCCAGCGAGTCAGGTCTTTGGCCGGATCACCTGCCAGTGAAATACGTTTTTTCAGGATTAAACGTCCGGCTGCACGTAGATCATTCGTACCTGCATAGTTGTTGCTTTGCAGAAAGCGGAGAATATTGTTTTCGTAAACTTTGATGATATTGATCGTCAGACTACGTAGATTGATCGTTTTAAACGGTAGGATCATGGAGGTCCCGTCAGGCATAATATTCCCTTTGTTCAATAACTGAACTTTAGGGTTTAAAGATGCTACCGAAATCATTAATTCTTTGCTCTGATCTAATTTCCGGCCTTCGTTGTTTTTAAGTGCCGCTGATATGTTTAACGTGACTGATGTCGTCTGAGGTATGATTTGTAAGTAAACACGTAATCGATTACGATCACACTGAATGGTCAGATCACTTAATCCATAGATTGAAATCAGGTCTTTAAATGATTGGTTTACGTCCGGTATATCCGAAAAATAGATGTCTATATAACTGTTTTCAGATTCGATAAATGAAGCTCCGATTACATCAAATACATCGAGCGAACTAATATTCAGCTCTTTCTCTTCTGTGTTTTTTACACCGATCGGTTTTCCGGTTATATTTAGTTTTAGAACCTGATTCTGATTTGTACGGGAGATACTGTCAATCACAAACCGAAATTGATTTCCTGTACCATTGTTTTCCATTCTGATTTTCAGTTCGTTTTTGCCTATTGAGGCAGAAACCATTTTCTTAGCATCTGTAAGTGATACGCGGTCAGCTGTTGATAATACTCCCGACCAGCAAACCCAGTTATTGTCACTTCCGACTGTCAGATAAGATTTATCCATATCTACAGAGAAACTTTGTGGAATAACTTTGAAAGAAAAATCAAAAGATTGATGAGATTTATCTACATCCAGAACTTTTCCCAAATTAAAAGATGCTGTGTATAATACACCAGATTGCAATGCTCCTGAATCAGGTGTGAACACAACTTCCCTTGGTGATTTCCAGCTTGTTGATCCTTTGAGTGAAGGTTTAAATGAAAATAATTTACTTTCAGACGATTCATTGAGTATGACATCAGATAAATCCTGAGCTAACACAATTCTGATATCAGAACCGGATGAAACCATTTCGCCTGTATAAGCACTAATGTATTGACTATAACTGCTGTCCGGTGTGACAGCTTTCTCGCTACAAGCAGAGAAAAATAAGATAGATAAGGTAAATGCCAGATTAAAAATCCGGAACCATGACGATTGACGTAAATGTGCAGCGTCCATAATGGTATATGTTAGAATGTATATAAAATAGAACCAATTAAGAGTTCAATTTGTTTTCAAGTCCAAAATTATAAAAATGAATAAAGTAGCAAGTAGAAAAGAAATAAATAATCAAAGTTCAATTGAAATAATAATCGAAAAAGTCAAAACACTTTGTTATCTTTACTCAATAATATAAATAATATAAAAGAGAAACTATGAAACTCGTGTCATGGAATGTAAATGGTATTCGTGCCATTGCCAAGAAATCTTTTTTCGAACATCTCGAAGCCCTGAATACAGATATTCTATGTTTGCAGGAAACAAAAGCACAGGACAGTCAGGTCGCTGAAACATTATCCGCTCTTGAAGGTTTTCATATATATACTCATTCTGCCGAACGGAAAGGCTACTCAGGAACCGCAATTTTGTCTAAACAACCTGCTCTGAGCGTGGCTTTCGGTATTGGTATTGATGAGCACGATAAAGAGGGGCGTGTAATTACTGCCGAATACGAATCTTTCTATCTGGTAAATGTTTATGTTCCTAATTCCGGCAGTGAACTGCTTCGTTTGGATTACCGCCAGGAATGGGATAAAGTTTTCTTTGAGTTTTTGAAGAATCTGGAGAAAACGAAGCCGGTTATTGTTTGCGGAGATATGAATGTAGCACATCGTGAGATTGATATCG
The DNA here is from genome assembly GCA_051650425.1 of Bacteroidales bacterium. GTDB lineage: Bacteria > Bacteroidota > Bacteroidia > Bacteroidales > UBA7332 > UBA7332. Next base: position 498 of record JBOFIZ010000285.1, on the reverse strand, counting down.
CCCGCCCGAAAGCAAACTATAACAAGACGGCAGGTTTTATGCAAGAGGAGATTGATGGAATGGACCGCTATACGCAAGGCGGATTTGTCGATACCTTCCGTGCATTGTATCCTGAAGCTAAAGACAAATACAGCTGGTGGAGCTATAGAGGTGGAGCTCGTGCCAAAAATATTGGCTGGCGGATTGATTATTTTTTAATTTCGGAGGTTCTGAAATCTCATTTGCAAGAGGCTTTCATTTTACCGGAGCTGGATGGCTCAGATCATTGCCCGGTGGGCGTTGAGCTTAGTATTGGATAAAGCAGGATATAACATATATTATAACCAGTAACCGAAAAAGGAAATCATCAGAGCATTTCATCTTTTCGGCTGCTGGTTATTTTTTTTGTTGGAGATGTACAGGTTCTGAATTTGAGCATACTGACAAAATTTATTGTATAAGAAGAATTTGCTGTCTTTTTGCTTTTTGCTAATTGCTCAGAATGCGTTATTTGAAAAT
>JBOFIZ010000284.1:0-5912 GCA_051650425.1 Bacteroidales bacterium | reverse complement strand
CTGGGCATCGGAAGAAGTTCATATACAAATGATGAGTACAGAGAATATCTGACAAATGAACTTAGTACCTTCGGGGATATTAAGAATGCTGATCAGAAAACAATCAGCAACTTTATAAATATGTTCAACTATCTGGTTATGGATCCGTCAAACATGGATGAGTATCCTAAACTTAAAGTTGTACTTGAGGAACTTAGCGCTGCGAATAATATAGCCGAAAACTATTTATATTATCTGGCGACTCCTCCCGCTCTGTATAAGAAAATTCCTGTAGGACTGAAGAGTGTGGGATTAAGTCAGGATAAGACTGAGAAAAGCAAAAAACGTATTATTATCGAGAAGCCTTTCGGCTACAATTTAAAAACGGCTGTCAGCCTCAATCATACTCTGATGTCGGCTTTTAAAGAGGATCAGATTTTCCGTATCGACCATTATCTGGGTAAAGAAACGGTTTTGAATGTGATGGCTTTGCGCTTTGCAAACGGTATTTTCGAACCTCTCTGGAACCGGAATTACATCGACCACATAGAAATTACGGCTGTCGAGAATATCGGTATCGAATCCCGTGCGGGATTTTACGATGAAGTCGGTGCATTAAGAGATATGGTACAAAATCACTTGATTCAGCTGGTTGCGATTGCTGCACTGGAACCGCCGATTAAGTTTGATGCCGATAATTTTCGTAATGAAGTGGTTAAAGTCTATAATGCATTGCGCCCGCTAGATAAAGAAGATATTCTGAAACATGTGGTCCGAGGACAATACGTCGCTTCAGGTACGCATGAAAGCTACCGCGAAATGAAGGGTGTAAAGAAAGATTCGCGTACCGAAACTTATGTAGCAATGAAATTGTTTATAGATAACTGGAGATGGGAAGGCGTTCCGTTCTATATCCGTACCGGTAAACAGTTGCCAACGAAAGTTTCTGAAATTGTTGTGCATTTTAAACAGACACCGCACATGATGTTTAAGGGAGATGGGAATGAACGTGTTTACAATAAACTGATTATTCGTATTCAACCAAATGAAGGGGTTCTGATGCGTATTGCGATGAAAACACCGGGATCGGGCTATGAAGTAAAAGATGTTTCACTTGATTTTACGTATGATAAATTAGGAGGTGTACCGACAGGTGATGCGTATGCCCGTCTGATTGAAGATTGCATGAAAGGTGAATCTACTTTATTTACCCGAAGTGATGCGGTTGAGGCAAGCTGGAGATATTTTGATACCATTATTCAGGAATGGGAGAATAATCCGACTATTCCGTTGTATGGCTATCCGGCAGGAACCTGGGGTCCGCTCGAAGCTGATAAACTAATGACTAAAGGTTTTACCTGGACCAATCCTTGTAAAAATCTGACAAATACGGATCTTTACTGCGAGCTTTAACAGCCGTAATAAAGATCTGAACAAGTAATCTAATTTTAAAGACAGATCCATGAAGGTATTTATAAATCCTACAGCCAAAGAAACTGCGGTTTCGGTTACAAGAAGACTTGTAAAGGCATTGCAAGATACAAAGGAAGAGTATTTCCATTTAGCCATATCGGGTGGATCTACTCCGAGCCAGCTATTTCATCTTTGGGCAAACGAGTATGCAGATATGATTGCCTGGGAAAAACTTCAACTCTACTGGGTTGATGAAAGATGTGTGGGTCCGGAGTCTCCGGAAAGTAATTACGGTGAAGCTAAAAAGATGTTTTTAGAACGCGTCCCATTACTTACGACCCAAATACATCGGATCATGGGTGAAAATCATCCGATTGAAGAGTCTGTACGTTATTCGTCCATGGTGAGTGTCATGCTTCCGATGGAAAGTGGCATTCCGATTTTCGATATGATTATCCTTGGCGTAGGAAATGACGGACATACCGGATCTATTTTTCCGGGGCAGGATAGTTTATTTCATTATCCGGCTGGATATTCTCATTCGATCAATCCGTATAATGGACAACAACGGATAACAATGACCGGAGAAACAATGATCCGTGCAAAAACATTGATATTTCATGTTGTCGGAGCAGGAAAGAAAGAGGTTACGCCGTTGGTATTATCTAATGCAATGACCGATCCGACTCTTCCGGCTAGTTATATTTCGCATCAGGCCCGAAATTGCGAGTTTTATCTTGATAAATCAGCTGCGGAATTAGTTCCTGAATTATAACTTTGCAGCCATATTAAAAATAACAGATATTATGGAAAAGACATTCAAGCTCCGTATTGAAGAATTTTGGAGTAAATTTCAGCTACAAGAAAAAGAATTATACCAGATGATCTTGTCTCAGGATGATCCGGAGGCTATTATGGATCGTATTCAGGAGCTTCTGAATGTTGCTTTTGAATCTGTTTATTTTGAATTGGCAACTTCGGAAGATAAGTGTATTCTTAACCTTCGGATCGAAGGAAATCGTCTGATCTGGTTTTTGAATGATTACTGGAAGAGAAAGGCTCCGTCCGGACTGTCTGAAAGATGGATTTTCAACGCTGCACTTCCTATGACCAATGACAACACACCGATTGACCTGGATGTGTATGGCAAGGAAATTAATGCAAATGATTTCGATATTCATGCCGAAACAAACAGACAGGAAGCTAAAATCAATCTGGAAATTGTAGCTCCCAAGCTGAAAGATTCGACAGATCAGGAAAAATACAGTACTCTTTATTTGTTTCTGGAGCACTACCTGGGAGAAATAGAAGTGATGGAATATATCGGTGATATTGAGTTTACAGATAAGCCTGCTTATCCTGACAAACTTAAATTTCCGGAATTTGCAGCCTATATCCAGGGACGTATTGATGAGCATAAATGGTTGCGTGTAGATAAACCAACCAGCAACTTCAGTACTTACTCGATGGATCCGGTAGAAGAGGATACGTTAGATTTGCGTGAGGATGTTATTGCAGGTAATTCTGCTTGTATTCCGATTATCAATGCTTATTACAACGACGATCCTACTCTTTTCCGTTTTGCTATGGAAAACGGCGTATTTTTAGGTTTCTTCTATTACAACAATACGAAGATAACTCCGGATACATCTGTTGCTTTCAGAGCCGAAATAGAACAAAAACTGGAGGAAAAGATTAATGGAAAAGGTATCGCTGACTTAATTGGCGGTGCAACGGGTCTTGAATACTCATATATAGACATTATCGTTTATGATATGGATCTGTTCAAACCGGTCGCTAAAGAGGTGCTGGAATCTTATGCACTGGACGAATCAGGATTGTCCGAATTTGTTAGAGGTGGCGATATCGAATTATAGACGTATCAAACTGCTTAAAAAATAAAAACAACCGTATTAACTGGCGTACATATGCACGCGTTAATACGGTTGTTTCATTTTATTCAAATATCATTGTGTCCGAGAAACGGAATCCGCGAAGGAATTCATCTACAGACATACGTTTTTTACCTGCAATTTGTAAAGAAAGAACCTTGATCTGACCATCCGGTGTGGCTACCTGTAAGTAGCTTTTCCCGTCCGACTGCAAAGTTCCTGCAGGAAGAGAAGTGCTTGTATGTTCTTTAGCTGTTTCGTAGATCTTAACCATCGTACGTTTACCATCTTCTTCAACCAGCTCTGTCCATGCTGCAGGATACGGAGCCATTCCCCGAATCAGATTATAAATACGATCCGTATTTTGTTTCCAGTCTATACGACAGGTTTCTTTAAAGATCTTAGGAGCTGCGCGAAGCTCTCCGGCCTTTTGAGCCATTTCATCCTGAGGTATTGCAGTAAGATCTCCCTTCAGAACCTGATCGACCGTTTCACAAACAAGTCTGGACCCCAGAGTCATCAGTTTATCGTGTACAATGCCGGCATTGTCTGTATCTTCAATCGTTACTTTTTCTTGTCTGATCACATTTCCTGTATCAATTTCATGCTGTAAGAAGAAGGTTGTTATCCCTGTTTCTTTATCACCATTGATAACCGCCCAGTTGATCGGAGCGGCGCCTCTGTACTGAGGCAAAAGCGATGCATGTAAATTAAATGTACCAAAGCGCGGCATATCCCAAACAACCTCCGGTAACATACGGAATGCTACGACTATTTGTAAATCGGCGTTCCAAGCTTTCAATTCAGCGAGAAACTCCTCATTTTTTAATTTTTCGGGTTGCAGAAGAGGTATTCCAGCCTCTAACGCATATTGTTTAACGGGTGAATATTGGAGTTTCATACCGCGTCCGGCTGGTTTGTCCGGCATTGTAATAACACCTACTACATTATACCCGCCTTCAACCAATGCACGTAAACTCTCGACAGCAAAATCGGGAGTTCCCATATATACGATCCGTAAATCTTCTTTTTTCATCATAATCTAACGATCTTAGTTGTGATTTATCAATCTTCTGAATATTCCATTAATACTTCGCGATAGGCTGTAAAGATCTTCGATTTAGATACAAAACCGACATATTTACCTTTATCTACTACCGGCAGATTCCATAGCGCTTGTTCATCGAAAGCTTTCATCACCTTATCCATTGAATCATTGATATCAATAACCTGCGGATAGGTAATCATAAGCTTCCCGACCTGAAAACGATTATACAATTCGGGGCGGAACATGATATTACGGATATCATCCATAATCACGGCTCCGAGCAAAGTGTTATCGTCACTCACGACCGGAAATATATTGCGTTTAGCCTGCGCAATCACGCGAACAAGATCTCCTAAATACATCTCCGGAGTAACAACCTGAAAATCTTTTTCTATAACACTTTGTGTATTCAAAAGGGTCAGTACGGCTTTATCCTTATGGTGAGTCAGCAGCTCGCCCTTTTGTGCCAGACGAATCGCATAAATATTGTTTGGTTCAAACAGCTTAATCGTTGCATAGGCACTGATTGACACGACCATCAACGGAAGAAACAAACTATAACCTCCGGTAAGTTCTGCAATCAGGAAGATTCCTGTCAATGGTGCATGCATAACGCCTGACATAATTCCGGCCATCCCCATCAAAGCAAAGTTTTTGGTAGATGCATCTACATCCGGGAAGAAATAATTCAGAATCGTAGCATAAACAAATCCGGTAAGACATCCGAGAAACAAGCTTGGTGCGAAAATACCCCCGCAACCACCACCACCATTCGTGGCTGTACTTGCAAAAACCTTGAACATCGTAATGGCAAGCACGAACATCGTAAACAACCAGAAGTTATCATTGGCAAAATAGAACGGGCTACCATCCAGTAATTTCTGCGGATTATTATTGATAATCGCTGTTATCGAATCATATCCCTCACCAAACAAAGGAGGAAACAAGAAAATCAGCACACTCAGAATGACCCCGCCTAAAGCAAGCTTCTTGTATGGATTCTTGATTTTATTGAACACGCCTTCCAGCCAGCTCATCGATTTCGTAAAATACAATGACATGAGTCCGCAAAGGATACCCAGAATTAATACATAAGGAATACGATGCAGAATAAACGGATCGGTATAATTAAAGGCAAATGTCGCCTGAGATCCGTAGATAATGTATGAAACGGTTGCTGCGGTTACAGAAGAGATAAGTAATGGAAGGATTGAGGTCATTGTCAGATCGATCATCAAAACTTCCAGAACGAATACCAAACCTGCAATCGGAGCTTTAAATACGCCGGCTACAGCTCCTGCTGCTCCGCATCCGATTAAGAGAAGTAATCGTTTAGGACCTAAACGAAAGAAATTCCCTACATTTGATCCAATTGCCGCTCCTGTATAAACGATCGGAGATTCTGCCCCTACTGATCCACCAAAACCAATAGTGATCGCACTGGCTACAACGGATGAATAGGTGTTATGAAATTTGATGCGGTTATTTCCGCGTGCAATTGCATACAGAATGCGGGTTACCCCGTGTGATACATTATCGCGGATAACGTAGCGGATAAATAAGCCTGTCAGGAAAATACC
>JBOFIZ010000283.1:0-13925 GCA_051650425.1 Bacteroidales bacterium | reverse complement strand
AAATTATGTCAAACACGGTCGTTGGAGCGAATATAATATCAGATTGAAATGTGTTGGATAGCTTTCTGGAAAAATAAAAAGGGGTGTATCGCTACAACCCTTCTCAAACAACTTAAATAACTTTATTACTTAGGAAAATTCCTCCTTGATCGGAGTAATACATAACTGTGTATCTTTAAAATAAAACATCAATCAAATATCTATAACAGAGTATATATGAGATAACACTTACAATACTCAGAGTGTGCTGACAGAGATTTGTAATGAACAGGGAGGGTTAAAAAATATAAATGTGTCAAATAAAAAAGGCTGACCGAAAAATTCTTCCGATCAGCCTGAAAACAGTAGATGTCCAACTAGTTTTGGTTATTATAAAAGCAATTAGCTTTGAGAAACAGTTGCCAGATTAATAATTTCGGGTTGTTTGATATTTGCTATAGCAGCTTGTGCAGCTGCAACCCTTGCAATTGGGACACGGAAAGGCGAACAGCTTACATAGTTCATGTTTACTGTATCGCAGAATCCTACAGAAGAAGGTTCTCCGCCATGTTCTCCACAGATACCCAATTTAATGGAAGGGTTCGTAGACCGACCTTTTTCGCATGCCATGCGAATTAATTGTCCGACACCCTCCTGGTCTAATACTTCGAATGGGTCATTTTTCAGAATCCCGATTTCCTGATATACTTTCAGGAATTTGCCGGCATCGTCACGAGAATATCCGAATGTCATCTGAGTAAGGTCATTGGTCCCGAAAGAGAAGAAGTCTGCAACTTCGGCAATCTTATCGGCAGTAAGAGCTGCTCTGGGAACTTCAATCATTGTGCCGACTTTGTAATTGATACGTGAGCCCCTTTCTGCAAATACTTTTTCAGCGATCGCGTGAATAATTTTGACCTGATATTTGAATTCTTCAACGATACCGACAAGAGGTACCATGATTTCCGGATGAACGGTATATCCCTCTGCTTTGACAGTAAGAGCAGCTTCGATAATAGCTCTTGCCTGCATAGCAGTAATTTCAGGATAGGTGTTACCTAAACGACAACCGCGGTGTCCAAGCATCGGATTGAATTCCTCGAGCGAATCACATGCAAGTTTGACCTCTTCAAGGGTTAGTCCCATATCTTCGGCCAGCTCTTTTTGTGTTGCCAGTTGATGAGGAACGAACTCATGTAAAGGAGGATCGAGTAAACGGATTGTTACACCGTAACCGTCCATTGCACGGAATATTCCTTCGAAATCGGCCCGTTGCATAGGAAGCAGTTTTTTCAAAGCTTCGATACGTCCTTCCTGTGTACGTGAAAGGATCATTTCGCGCATAGCTTTGATACGTTCTCCTTCGAAGAACATATGTTCAGTACGGCAAAGACCGATACCTTTAGCTCCGAATTTGCGTGCGACTACAGCATCTTTCGGAGTATCGGCATTAGTACGTACATCCATACGGGTGTATTTTTCGCAAAGGTTCATTATGGCTGCAAAATCACCATCCAGTTCGGCATCTTTCGTAGCAACTTTACCTTCGTAAACCTCGCCTGTAGAACCATTGATAGAGATCCAGTCACCTTCCTTGAAGACTTTACCTCGCATTTCTATCGTACGATTTTTGTAATCTATTTTTACTTCACCTGCACCGGATACACAGCATTTACCCATACCGCGGGCTACAACTGCTGCGTGAGAAGTCATACCACCTCGGGCTGTAAGAATACCCTGTGCTGCAGACATACCGCGTAAATCCTCAGGAGAAGTTTCTATGCGTACAAGAATAACCTTTTTACGGTTCTCAGCCCATACTTCTGCATCGTCCGCAAAGAATACGACCTGTCCCGTCGCGGCACCCGGTGAAGCGGGTAGTCCTTTAGCCATAACCTTGACTGTTTTTAATACGGCAGTGTCAAAGACAGGATGTAAGAGTTCGTCAAGCTTGGAAGGCTCCATGCGTTTCAAGACAGTTTTTTCGTCTATCATGCCCTGACGATACATGTCCATTGCAATTTTTACCATAGCGGCACCCGTACGTTTTCCGTTACGAGTTTGTAGAAGCCATAATTTTCCATCCTGAATCGTAAATTCAAGATCCTGCATATCTTTAAAGTAATCTTCAAGTCTTTGTTGAGTGTCTATAAGTTCGAGTGCGCATCCCGGCATTGCTTCTTCAAGCGATGGGTATTTAGATGCTCTTATATCTTCAGGTATCCCCTGAAGAGTCGCCCAGCGGCGTGATCCTTCCAACGTTATTTGCTGAGGAGTACGAATGCCGGCTACAACGTCCTCACCTTGAGCGTTGATCAGGTATTCGCCATTGAATATGTCCTCCCCGGTAGAAGCATCACGAGTAAAGGCTACACCTGTGCCGGAAGTCATTCCCATATTGCCGTAAACCATAGCCTGTACATTTACAGCTGTACCCCATTCTTCGGGTATCTGATACATGCGTCTGTAAGTAATGGCACGCTCATTCATCCAGCTGTCAAATACTGCACAAACAGCACCCCACAATTGCTCCCATGGTGATTCAGGAAAGTCTTTTCCTGTTACAGACTTAACAGCCGATTTGAATTGTGAGACAAGTTCTTTAAGGTCCTCTACCGTCAGTTCGGTATCCTGCTCCACTCCCCGTTGTGCCTTCATGTGTTCCATGATTTCTTCAAACGGGTCGATGTCTTCTTTGGTTTTAGGTTTCATTCCTAAAACCACATCACCGTACATTTGGACAAAACGGCGATAAGAATCCCATGCAAAGCGGGGATTACCTGATTTTTTTGCGATGCCTTCTACGACAGTATCATTCATTCCCAGATTTAGTACAGTATCCATCATACCAGGCATAGACACGCGAGCTCCTGAACGGACTGATACCAGAAGCGGATTTGTATTGTCTCCGAATTTACTGCTCATCAATGATTCGATATAGCTCATTGCCTTTTCAACTTCGTTTTTCAGGTAAGCAACAACTGTATCTTTTCCTAATTGATTGTATTCGGTACAAACGTCTGTCGTTATTGTAAATCCCGGAGGAACGGGCACACCGATTAGGTTCATTTCTGCCAGATTGGCTCCTTTTCCTCCTAATAAGTTTTTCATTTCTGCTTTTCCTTCGGCTTTACCATTGCCAAAGGTGTATACTCTTTTTTTATCCATAAATTTTTTCTGGTTAATTTAGACTATTTATAAAAGGTTTGCAGCAAATGTATAATATAGGATTTGAAAAAACAAAGAGAATATTGCTGTTTTTTGCGATAATTTTATGAATGATGCTCTATAACATATAAACGCAACATTTTTAACGAACTAGGTTTGTTAAAGAGATGTTTATTGTTACTCAGAATAAACTAAAATTAAAAGAATTAGTCCTACACCAAAGTTTTTATGTAAGTTTGATGTGATTTCTAAAAAGCGTATAGCCTTATGGAACAAGATATTTCAGTAAATGATTTTATTACTAAGAGTATAAACGGGATAATGGTAGATGTGCGTACGCCGGCTGAATTTGCACAGGGGCATATTCCGGGAGCTGTCAATATTCCTTTGTTTACAGATGAAGAACGAGTTATTATCGGAACTTTATACAAGAAGCAGGGAAAGGATGTAGCGGTAGAAAAAGGGCTTGAATTTGTCGGACCTAAAATGGCGCGATTTGTGAAAGAAGCTAAAGTATTGGCTAAATCCCGGCCAATTTATATTTATTGCTGGCGTGGAGGGATGAGAAGTGGCAGTATGGCCTGGTTATTTCGTACAGCAGGTTTGCCGGTTTATCGTCTGACAGGTGGGTATAAAGCTTACAGATCCTCATTCCTTGAAGATGTTTTACAGCAGAAATGGAAGATTATTGTTCTGGGTGGTCCTACAGGATCAGGGAAGACAGCAATTCTTGAGCAGTTGACCCTCGAAGGAGAACAGGTACTTGATCTGGAATCTCTGGCTAATCATAAAGGATCTGCTTTTGGTGCGCTGGGACAGCCGGATCAGCCATCAACGGAACATTTTACAAATCTTATTCATGAGAAGTTTCGTGCATTTGATCCCGAAAAGTCTATATGGTGTGAAGGGGAAAGTCATTCAGTCGGCCGAGTATATATACCTAAAGAGCTGTATGATCAGATGCAAATCTCACCATTTATTTATTTGTCTATACCCAAAGTTGTTCGTTTGAAACGGATAGTGGAAGAATACGGTCGTTTTGATGCGGAATCTTTAATAGAGTCTTTCAGAAAAATAGAGCGTCGTATGGGAGGTCAGCATGTAAAGGCTGCAATTGAATTTATACGGGATAATAAGATTGAAGATGCTGCATCTTTAGGGTTGGATTATTATGATAAAACTTATAATAATGCAATCGAAAAGAACCGTTGTATAACATATACACATTCTGCCGATACGGATTGTCCGAATCAAACGGCAAAAGAACTGAAACAATTAGCAAAAGAAATATATCAATGAAAACAATCGATACAAGAGGACTGTTATGTCCTGCTCCACTGATTCAGACTAAAAAAGCGCTGAAAAAAGCGCAGACTGGTGATCGTTTTGAAATAATCCTTGATAATGATACAGCATGTAGTAATGTCGCTGCTTATTTAAAAGAATTAGGTATTAACTGCGATATTATCCAGGAAGAGAAGTGTCAGTATATTCGTCTAACAATTCAGGATGAAGTTATGGATCAGTCAAATATTCCTGTCACATGTTCTGTGGCTGATAAGGGTGCTATACAAAATTATAGTGTAGTACTTAAGTCTACAACGATGGGTGAAGGTGATCCCGAGTTAGGAACATTGCTTTTACGTGCATTTCTTAATACATTAAAAGAGAATGAAGTGCTGCCTCAATATATAATCCTCTATAACAGTGGTGTAAAATTAGCTGTGAGTGGTACGGACAGTTGTAATGCACTGATTGAAATGGAAAATAAAGGAGTCAGCGTAATTTGTTGCGGGACATGTGTTGATTTCTATGATTTGAAACAGCAAATAGGGGTAGGTACAATCAGTAATATGTATAAAATCATAGAGTGTAGTGTGAACTCATCAAAACTAATTTACCCATAATCTGACAATGACAGCGAGAAATACATACTTTGATAATGCCAGTACAAGCTTTCCGAAGCCCAAGAGGCTGGTAGAAGCAATGATGCAATATACATCAAGTTTTGGTGGAACTTACGGTCGAAGTTCATATTATAAGGTACAATTAAGTACGACAATGTATGAAATAGCCCGCACTCAGCTAGCTATTTTAATGGATGTTGAGGAAGACGAGAAGGTCTTTTTTACGATGAATGCGACGATGGCTTCCAATACGTTGATCCAGACTTATCCTTTCACAAAGGATACGAAAGTATGGGTGTCGCCGTTGGAGCATAATGCGATTATGCGTCCATTGTATGAAATGTCTAATCGGATAGGTTTTAAAATACAGGTTCTGCCTTATGAGCAAGGAGGAAAGATTCATCTTGAAGCATTGAAGAAGATGGATAAATCAGATTTTGATCTGATAATAGTCAATCATATTTCTAATGTCAGCGGATTGATACAACCGGTTGCAGAACTAGGGGAATGGTGCGATGCGGATATTGAATTGTGGCTAGATTGTACCCAATCATTAGGTACTGTTAAATGTAAGCTTGATAAATGGAATGTTGATGCAGCTATCTTTACCGGACATAAAGCATTGATGGGGCCTACAGGAACCGGAGGATTCTTTGTCCGCAATCCGGATAAGCATACTCATTTTATGTATGGCGGTACAGGATCAAATTCACACAGCTACCTAATGCCAAATACGTATCCTGAGAAATTTGAAGTCGGAACACCCAATATGATCGGTGTAATAGCTTTAGGAGATGTTGTATTCCATCTTCCTAAAAAGAAGTACACACGTAAAGCTTTTCGAGAGCTGAAAGAACGATTAAAATCGAATCCCAAGATTACTTTATACTCGGATTCTGCACCCGACTCTCATTCTTCGGTTTTTTCTTTTACTCATGCTGAATATTCACCATCGGAACTGTCTGAATTGCTTTACAAGGAGTATGATATTCAGGTTAGGTCAGGAATGCATTGTGCACCGTTAGCACATAAAACATTAGGAACCTACCCAAATGGAACAGTTCGTATTAGTCTTTCTCCTTATCATAAAGATAAGGATTTGATTTATTTGGCAGAATGTATCGAATCATTAGATAAAGAACATTTAAAACAAGCAAATGAAGTATTTAATTATACTACCCAACTCGCGGACGGTTTTGAAAGCTGAAAAACTTTGTCGTGAAGCCGGGTTAGAGGTTGAAATAACATCTGTACCTTCTCATATTTCTTCGGAATGTGGGATGGCTTTGAAGGTTACAGCTATGAATAAAGCGATTGTACTGGATGTAATAAAAGAACATAGATTCAATTTTGATATTTATGAAGCATAAATTTGATTTACTTTCTACAGTTGAATACGGAGGTTGTTCGGCAAAATTATCTCCGAAAGAGTTAGGAGAACTGCTTCAGGATATTCCTTTAATCAAGGATAATCGCATACTTGTAGATATTGAGACACACGATGATGCCGGTGTATTTCAGCTAAATGAGGATACGGCATTAATCGTGACTACAGATTTCTTTCCACCGGTATGCAGTGAGCCTTATCAATTCGGAGCTATAGCAGCGGCGAACTCTTTGAGCGATGTTTATGCAATGGGAGGTACTCCGCTTTTGTCATTGAACCTGACGATGTTTCCATCAAAGGATATTCCTCTGGAAGTATTAAAAGAGATTTTGAGGGGCGGACAGGATAAAATCAATGAGGCTTCGACCTTTACGATGGGAGGGCATACCATCGATGATTATCCGCCTAAGTACGGATTAGCAGTAGTAGGTACAGTACATCCGGATAAACTGATTACGAATGCAGGTTTAAAGCCCGATCAAAAACTGATACTTACGAAGCCAATCGGGACAGGAGTCCTGATTGCCGCACAACGTATGGGTATTGCCAGACAAGAAAGTTATGAGGAAGCACTGAAACAAATGGCCCTGCTAAATAAAGAAGGAGCGCGTTTGATGCAAAAGTACGGAGTAAAGGGTGCAACGGATGTTACGGGATTCGGTTTGCTGGGACATGCGTTTAAAATGGCAGAAGCATCTAAGGTTTCTATTCAAATCGACAGTAAATGTATTCCTTTGCTTCCTGATGTCTATGGGTTGCTGGAAGATGGTTGTGTACCGGGAGGTGCATTTCGTAATCTGGACTTTGTTGATGGGAATATCGCTTTTGGTAATACACTGAGAACCGAATATAAGATGGCAGCATGTGATCCTCAAACATCCGGAGGATTACTTATGGGTGTCGATGCTGATAAAGCAGATTTAATATTGGATGAACTTCATAAATCAGGTTTTGAACAAGCCGGGATTATTGGTGAAGTATTACATAGTAGAAATAAATTTGTCTATCTAATATAGACAATGATAACTTTTATAAGTCCCGTATAGTCTTTTTTAGAAAGCTATGCGGGATTTTTCATTATTAACCTTAGTCATAAATGCTATTTATAATTATTCCTAATTTACAGAGATTGAATGACTATTCATTTGTAGTCGTGCTTCAAAATCACTAACTTAGCGAAGCTTAATCAAATTAAGACACATACTAAACCTTATATATAAAACTCCAAAAAACGATTATTATAGCGTATGAAAAAGCTTTTTAGAAAAGGAAACTTGCTAAAATCCTTTGCTCTACTTACTATTTTATCCATCTCTTCTATCGTGAGTCCGTCACAAGCGAATGCTCAGGCTTTAGATTTGGGAAAAGTAAAAATTGACATCCCGACTTTGCCTGAAGTTAAAAGTTTCAATTTTGTAGTGCCTTTAGCAGATGAAAAGGAACTGACAAATGAGGAATTGTCTATGAAATTTTTCAATGAAATGATTGAAAAGGCATCAACTCTTTTGGGTATTCCCTATCGTATGGGCGGAACTTCTAAACGAGCATTTGACTGCTCCGGTTTTACATCTTTTGTGTTCAAAGAGTTCGGCATTAAGTTACCGCGTACAAGTACGGAACAATCTCGTGAGGGTCAGATTGTAAATAAAGAAAGTCTGAGACCCGGAGATCTGATCTTTTTTAATGGTCGGGGAGGTGTCGGTACGAAACGGGTTGGTCACGTAGGCATCGTTATGGCAAATAACGGTAATGGTGATATTAAGTTTATTCACAGTGCCCGGGGTGGAGTCCAGATATCAAATCTCAAAGAAGATGTTTACTACAAAAAAAGATACGTTGTAGCTAAACGTTTTAAACCAGACGAAGAAGTTATAAAAAATACAGTAGTATAAGTCTGAATCAAAAAAAAGTAAGGCGATAAGATATGGTTTATATTCTTATCGCCTTACTTTTTTATATTATCCTTTATTCATGATACATTTGCCAGAAAAAACAGCATTGGGTTCAATAGTCAACGTTCGTGTTGTTATGTCACCCATGATTTTCCCCGATGATCTGATAATCAGATTGTCCGTTAAAGTCACATTTCCATTGATCGTTCCGAAAATGTCAGCCTGAGTACATGCAATATTACCTGTAATGACAGACTGAGGGCCGACAACAATTTTTCCGTTACACAGGATATCACCTTCAACCGTCCCATCTATGCGATAGTCCTCCTCAGCAGAAATGTTTCCTTTAATCGTAGTTCCTACTGCAATGGCATTATGCGGCATTCCAGTTGTTTTTTCTTCTCGTCTTAACATATAACTTTGCGCATTTTCTTCTCGCAAATATAATATCTTTAGTCGATTATTTATAAGTTTGCGCTAGTTTTTGAATATGAATAAAATATAGGTTACCGCATGAAGAGTTGGATTGAGTTAGAAGAAATGGAATTTTATGCATTTCATG
Organism: Bacteroidales bacterium; assembly: GCA_051650425.1. Taxonomy (GTDB): domain Bacteria; phylum Bacteroidota; class Bacteroidia; order Bacteroidales; family UBA7332; genus UBA7332. The sequence continues at coordinate 5,030 of JBOFIZ010000283.1, read as the reverse complement.
GAGTTTTTGAACAAGAATCTTTGGTTGGAAACAAGTTCTTTGTAAATTTAAAACTTCAAACAAATATTGCAGAAGCAATGCTTACTGATGAGGTGACTGATACAGTGAGTTATGCAGATGCATTTCTTATTGTTCAACAGGAAATGGGTATCCGTGCAAAATTACTTGAACACCTTACGGGACGCATCGTAGCACGTTTGTTCGAAACATTTCCAACTATAGATGGCATTTATATCAAGCTGTCAAAAATCAATCCTCCCGGATGTGGTGATATTCGCCGCGCATCTGTTATAATAGAAGCAACACGAGAGGAATGGAAGTATTCATTATAAGTGGTTATATTTACATCAAATAAATAAGGATATTCATTATGAAAAAAATATTTTTTTCAATCACTTTTCTGAGTTTGTTCGTTAGTTCATTCGGACAAATGAGTCTGATAAAGATATCGGGAGCAAAAGGCTCTGATACAGGGTTGAGTTATTTCTTGCCTAAGACAATGCTTTTCGTTGAGATAGAAGCAACAAAAACAACCATAAAGGCAGGACAATATGCCAAATATGCCGAAAAGTTTTTGGGGATAAAGGATGCACCGACAGAAGATATGACATTGTATTCAATGGATGATATTGCATTGGAAACTTGTGGTGAAATAGATAAAAATGAGGGTTATATGCTTCAGTATAAATCTTCAAATATACCTTTTATGTATCTTACACAAGAGGGCGTTATCTGTTCGGTAAACATGGAGCCGGATGAGTCTTATAATTCAGCTTGTTCACCTGTTCTTCCGTCGCCTAAGATAATTCAGCCTTTTACTACAAATCAGAATGCATTGTTATCGGAAGAATACCTGATGTCCGGTTCTTCTTTGAAAATGGCAGAAGTAGCAGCAAAGCAAATCTATCGTATTCGTGAAAGTCGTCAGGATATTTTAATGGGTGATGCAGAGAATATGCCTAAAGATGGGGAAGCGCTTAAGTTTATGCTTGCACAGCTTGATGAAAAAGAGAAAGCGTTAATGGCTATGTTCACAGGAAACATTCAAAAAGAAAAAGTTTATTATCAATATAAAGTAGATATTGCAGATGCTCCGGAATCTCAAATATTATTTCGATTTTCGAAATATTTAGGTGCAGTAGATACAAATAATCTCAGTGGCGAACCTGTATATTTGGATTTGAAAGTAACGGATAAAAAAGAGTTAGAAGAACCAAATCCAAAAGAAAAGAAGAAAGCAGAAGATCCGGGTATCATGTATAATATCCCGGGTAAAGCTGTAGTAACAATTCGCGTCGGACGTAAAAATATTGTATCTCAAGAGTTCTTATTTACTCAGCTAGGTGTAAAATCTGCACTCCCTGTTATTTTGTTTGAAAATAAGAAAACCACAACACGAGTACTAATGGACCCTCAGTCAGGAGGAATACGTCAATTACTCCAGTAAAAAGAATAATTTGTTAATTAGTTTGAAATCAATAGGATAGGTCAATTGTGTATTACGTTATGCAATTGGCCTATTTGTTTAGGTATTTTTGTTCATGAAATGCAATTGGCTAATCAAAATAAGTTGAAGATTTAACTATTGCAATGTTAAAGTAGCTCTTTTAACAGTGTTCTATTAGTCTAATCCCTACATTTGGCTCGTTAAATATCCAAATTATTATTTTATTAACTAAACACAACAAACTATGAGACAGAAATTGTTCAATCTTTTTGCTGTATTATTCGTAATTGCTTCTGTTTGTTCATCATGTAGTGATGATAATAAAGAACAAGTAAGACCAGATGCAACATTTGAGAATCAATCTCTTAAATTGAGCATGAATGGAACAGCAATGGAGAACAGATCCGTAGCAGTTAAATTTACAAGTGACACAGATGCACAAATTACTTTAAACCAGGTTATTTTAGGATCAAATGAAGCTACTATGCCGGTTAAACTGGTAAAAACAAATGCAGGGTCAACTATCACAGGTGAAGCAACAATGGGTGAAACTCAGGTTTCTGTAACAGGTGATTTGACAAGTGCTGATGTATTGACATTGAACGTAACTACGAAAAATACAAGTAAGGTAGTAGGTAAATGGTATTTGCAATATCAAAATGGAGATTGGGATGTAGTTCCAAGCATGTTGGTTAACTTAAAAACACCAAAAGAAAAAGTTATTCTTTTCGGAATGGAGCAGGATCCAAAATTATTGCCTAACTTCTTCAACCTAATCTTGGGCGGTTATGTAAAAGCATTAGACTGGATTGAGTTTAAAGAAAATGGGAATGTGGCTTTACAGTTTGATCTTGATAGCAATACTCCTGATGTTGTTTTTCCTGACGGAGAGTTGGTTAAAGATGGCGATATCAAATTCTTTACTCGCGAAGGTAAAATCTACTTAGCAGTAAGCGAAAAATTAATCGGAAGCTTGTTACCAGGTACTTCTAAAGCTATAGATCCATCTCAATTACCAGTTGAAATGACTGCTGGATACATTGCTATCCCAATGTTGTTTAACAACGATAACTTGAATTCGGAAAGCGCATTGGATCAAGGTTCAACTTTGAATATCTATGCTGACAAAGCAATGATGCAACCAATGATGCCTATTCTTACTGAATTGGTTCCGGAAGATTTAGTTATTGTTTTTCCGATCAAACCGATCATGAAAGAAATGCAAGTTATTATTGATGAATGTACTTCATTTGAAATTGGTTTGATTCTTGCTCAACAAGAAGCTCCAGCAACTAAATAATAGTGCATTAGATTTATATTGAAGGGTAGGGCAGTTATGTTCTACCCTTTTTTTATCTACTGATAATCTTTATCTTTGAGCTTTAAACAGTCGATTATGAAAAGAAATCTGATTACACTTCTATGTGTATTATTTACCACTTATGGATTCTCCCAAATCTCGGATTTAGAAAAGAATATTGGTCAGTTGATAGAAGGAAAGAATCTGAAACTGGGGTTTATGTTATATGATTTGCAATCGGGTCAGTGTATTTCGATTAATCCCGACGATCGTTTTCCGATGCAAAGTGTGTATAAGTTTCCGATAGCAATTGCAGCTTTAGACTATGCCGAAAGGAATCATATTGCTTTAACCGATACGTTTACGATTCCTGATCAGAAGTTGAGCAATACTTTATGGAGCCCGATTCGTAAAAAACAGCCGCATGGGGATATAAAATTACCTCTTTCAGAAATTATCTATCAGACTATAGCATGGAGTGATAATAACGGTTCAGACTTTCTGCTTAAAATGATCGGAGGTCCCGATTCAGCAATGTGTTATATGAGGAATAACGGCTTGGATGATATTCGGATTCGTAACTATGAATCAGAGATTCAGGCTGATTGGAAAGTGCAGTTTTCCAATTATACAACTCCACGAGCAATGATATCTTTGCTTAAAGCATTTTACCAGAAGCAACTGTTGAAAGGAGGCTCTTTTGATTTTTTATGGCACGTAATGACAGATACTTTTACGGGATCATTCAGAAAACAGATTTCGTCATGTGCGGTTATTGCCCGGAAAACCGGATCTTCGGGACAGAATCAGGAAGGTGTGACTGCTGCATTAAATGATGTAGGTATCTGGGAGGTTTCTAATCAGAAGACCTTGCTTTATGCGATATTTATAACGGAATCGACTGAATCTCCGGAAATAAATGCAAATATCATTGCACAAATAGCGCGTTTGATAAGTCTTTCACACTGATCAAAGGCTCAAAAGATATGCCCATAAAAAGATACAGTCAATTTCTAAATCGATTGACTATATCTTTTTAGAGATTGACTGTATCTTTTGAACGATAGACTAGATTGATGTATTTATTGACTTGATCGTTTCTTTTCAATTTTGCTTTTATGATTTTCGGAACGACTTAATCAATGTATAGAATTATTGTCTCGCTGGCAATCGGAAGTTCAGCGGAACATAATAAGTGTAAGGTATATTATAGCCATCTAGTGTTGCAGGAATGAAAGAAGGTATTAATGTAAGAAGGCGTAATGCTTCTTTATCTAATAAAGGGTGTATATTCTTATAGATATCTCTTTCTGTAATATTCCCGTCTTTGTCAATTTTAAGACGACCGATAACCTTTCCATATATACCTTGCTGGATAGCAGCTTGAGGATATTTCATCTCATTCCGGATAATATATGATAATGCATTTTCACCTTCAGGAAGCATAGGTGGGCGTAGGTCGTAATAATTCTCATATCTACTCTTAAGTACTTTAAAGTGTAGATCTTTGTCATCGATACCTAATGAAAGCTCAGCTAAATATCTGTTATTTGATTCATCCAGTTGATCTGCACCTGACCAGGGAGGCATCTGTTTGAATAAGCGTTTTATCTCACCATTGATAATCGGGTTCCGAGCTAGTTTGTCAAATTTGATTTGCTCGGCTTTCCCCTCCTTATTTATGCGGAAATTGAATTTTACGGTATGAGTCTCATTTTTGACTTCTTTCAATACCGATCGTTTTAAGTTTGCATATATATATTGTACAAACCCGTCATTGCCTCCCGGGAATTCACCTAAAGGATAATCGTGATTGATTTTTCGGACAGCAGGATAAGAAAGGTTGTTTCGTGTGATAAAGAAATCTTCTTTAAAAAGATCTATAGGTACGATGATGCGAATACTGTCTTTGATGAACCCGGCATCGAGTTTCGGAAGTCTGGGTACAAATTTAAGGGCAAGTTCGTTTAGTTCGGGATTAGTACTGCTTTCAATATTTACATTGTATGTATTACCGTCCGGAAGAAGAGTGAGGGTGACATAGATCCGGCCTTCTTTGTCTCCGATTTCGTCAGCATAACGATTTCGCATAGCTTTTATATATTGGTTGTAATATTGACCGATATCTGCTATTGAGTTTACTGCGAAAGGCTCTTTTACCTTCTCTTTAGGCGACGCTGGTATTAAAGAAAATATAGAAAACAGAAGAAGAAATCGTTTTAAATGTTTCATGTGATAATAATGATTGTTTTTGGATTTTAAAAATAAAATTGCTATTATAGA
>JBOFIZ010000282.1:0-2898 GCA_051650425.1 Bacteroidales bacterium | reverse complement strand
GTCTTGAATTTTTCATAATCGGCATCCGATAGTTCAAAGTTTTTCGGAGAATCAATTTGCGGATGATCAAATGCATATTGATTTGCAAAATCGAAAATCAGAAAATCATTTACCAGATAGAATAAGATATTAGGTGCCGGAGTAAGTGTTGTTTTCACATCCGGAGTTATTCCTCCCCCATCACGCACCTCACGTCCGTTTTTGGTTTTGAAAACCTGTGTCAGACTATCCGGTATCTCTCCTACACTTCCGTCTGCATTACGGCGACTGTAATCTATCGCCTGCACACATCGTCCGCTCGGTGTATAATATTTTGCTGTTGTCAGTTTTATATTTCCGTTATATCCGATTCCTCTGGCCGATTGAACCAACCCTTTTCCAAAAGTACGGTTACCTATAATTACAGCTCTGTCCAGATCTTGCAATGCTCCCGAAACAATCTCCGAAGCCGACGCACTTCCCTGATCTACCAATACGGCTAATGGAATAATCGTATCTAAAGGTTCAATCGTTGTTTTATAGACTTTATCCCACTGACGAAGCTTTCCGCGTGTCGAAACGACATCTTCACCTTTTGGCACGAAATAATTCACGACCTTAATTGCTTCTTCCATGACACCTCCGCCATTTCCGCGCAAATCAATAACGAGTGATTCGATTCCTTTTTTCTTCAGGTCCTGAAAAGCTGTTTTAAATTCATCTCCGGTCTTATCCGTGAATGATGAGATCTGAATATAACCTACATTCGAATCCAGCACATCTGCATAGGCTATGGAGTTGATTTGAATTTTCTCGCGACGAATTTTCAAATCTTCAATCTGATTGGTGCCGTATCGCTTTACTTTCAAATTTACATCTGTGTTAGCTTCTCCTTTAAGCAGAGAGCTGGCATCATCGACTTTCTTTCCTTTCATTTCCACGCCATTTATCGAAAGAATTACATCACCCGGACGCAATCCGTTTTTTGCAGCTGGCAGACCTTCGTAAGGTTCTGAAATGAAAATCACTCCATCTTTCACACCGATCAACGAACCTATTCCTCCATACTCACCCGTTGTCATGAATTTAAAATCATCCATATCCGTTTCGGGAATAAAGTTGGTATAGGGATCCAGAGAGGACAGCATGGCATCCACTCCGGTCATAATCAATTTATCGGGTTTAATAGAATCTACATAGAATTGATCTAACTCACGAACGATATTGTAAAAAAGATCAAGATTTTTATTTAGCTCAAAGTTTTTTTCGTTTCGTTGATCCTGAGCGAATAACGGATTAAAGTTGGAGACTGACAAAGAGAGAAGGAAAAATGCCAATGCATATTTCTTATTAAATCGTTTCATTTGTATTGAGTTTAAATCAGGTTTCACGCAAAATTAAAATAAACTTTGATATATCGCGACTGACAAATACTAATTTATCGGAATTCGCACTTAAACGCATGCAAAAAAGACGAATTTCACCGTTATTATTAACATACCATAGGATACAATTCCTGATGAAAAGCATATAACGATGCCTTTAACCAAGCTTTTTTACAAAAAAATCCTATTTTAAAATAATACAAAATCATTACGTCAATTCTAAAAATGAATGGATTCATGCGCAATTTTGAGTATTTTGTGTACATTTGTCCCCAATGGGAAGAATAGTTGCAATCGATTATGGTCAAAAACGTTGCGGAGTCGCAGCCACTGACATATTGGGTATGATACCCGGGGGATTGGGAACGGTTTCAGCAACCGACCTGATGAAATTCCTGAAAGAATATACTTCTAAAGAGCCGGTTGATCTGTTTGTGCTGGGTTTGCCTAAGCGCTTAAACAACGAACCTTCGCAAAGCATGCAGTATATCGAGGCTTTTGTTGAGAAATTACGAATTGAAATTCCACATATTCCGATTGAATTTGTGGATGAACGTTTCACGTCAAAGCTTGCACAACAAGCTATGATTACGGGCGGTTTAAAGAAAAAAGATAGACAAAAAAAGGAATTAGTTGATGAGATTAGTGCGGTGATTATTCTACAATCTTATCTGGATTCGAAAAGTTTCAAATTTTAATTACAAACAAGATGAATTTACCAATATATTTATACGGCACTCAGGTTTTACGTAAAGTAGCTCAACCAATTGAACAAACATATCCGAATTTAGAGAAACTTATGTCGGATATGTATGAAACCATGTACAACTCGGATGGTATCGGTTTGGCTGCTCCTCAAATCGGATTAGATATCCGTTTATTAGTATTCGATTTAGACGTGATGAGTGACGATTTTCCTGAATATAAAGGTGTAAAAAAGACAATGATCAATGCTGAAATCATCGAAACATTCGGCGAAGAGGTCTCTCGTGAAGAAGGATGTCTGAGTTTGCCGGGAATACATGAATCAGTAACACGTCAGGAAGGTATCCGCATTAAGTATTTAGATGAGAATTTCCAGGAAAAGGAAGAAGTATTTGAAGGCTTTATTGCTCGCGTAATTCAGCATGAATATGACCATTTGGAAGGAGTTCTTTTTATTGACCATATTTCTCCGATTCGTAAACAATTAATCAAATCTAAGCTTTCAAATATCATTAAAGGGAAGGTTCGTTGCCATTATCGCACGAAAACTTCATCGAAATAAGTATCATTAATAGCTTTTATTTATGACATCTTTAAAGAAAAACATCTTAAAGCTACGCGAAAAACGTGCTTTAGTTGAAAAAGGCGGAGGCGAAGCTGCTATTGCTAAGCAGGAAGCCAAAGGTAAAATGACTGCACGTAATCGTATCCTTGCTATCTTAGATAAGGGGTCTTTTCAGGAATACGACATGTTCGTTGAGCATGGTGCGCGTAATTTTGGTATGGATAAAAAGGTTCTTCCTGGTGACGGTGTCATTACCGGTACAGG
>JBOFIZ010000281.1:0-11132 GCA_051650425.1 Bacteroidales bacterium | reverse complement strand
GGTGAATTAGCATTCGAAAACTGCGAACTTGTTAATGCTAAAAATGCAGTTGTATGTGCAGTTAAACTAACTCGTGCAGCAAGAGGTATGATGGCAGCAGCAGCGAAAAAAGGAAAATAATCCATACGCTGAAAAATTTTAAGCCGGGATTCGGGATAAAAGGACTAGCAGTCCCAAGCCTGATCCCGGCTATTTTTTTATCGATCTTATTAGTCAGAATATACAATGAAGTATTTGGTAGTCGGGCTTGGAAACATTGGTCCCGAATATGTATATACACGTCATAACATTGGCTTTAGAGTAGTTGATCTAATAGCCGAAGAGGCTGGAGCAAATTTTAAAGATGATCGTTATGGAGCTGTATGTGAAGTAAAAGTAAAAAACAAGATATTACTTTTGCTAAAACCATCAACATTCATGAACTTAAGCGGAAATGCTTTGCGTTATTGGATGCAGAAAGAAAATATTCCTGTTGAACGGGTTTTGGTTATTGTTGATGACCTGGCTCTTCCTTTCGGAACTTTAAGAATGAAGCCGCGTGGATCTGATGCTGGTCATAATGGATTAAAGCATATTCAGCAAATTCTGGGTAATGACAGTTATCCGAGAATTCGTTTCGGAATAGGTAATGATTTTCCTAAAGGACACCAGGTTGACTACGTACTAGGCAATTTCACACCTGAGCAGGAAGATTTGCTGAAGGAGACTTATTTGAAGCGTGCTGCAGAGATGACTAAAAGTTTTTGTCTTGCAGGCATTCAAATCACAATGAACCAATTCAATAATCTAAAGTAAACAACAATGGCTGCAGAAGTAAGAATTGATAAATGGTTATGGGCTGTGCGAATCTTTAAAAGTAGAACAATCGCAGTTGAAGCCTGCAAGAAAGGCCGTGTATCTATAAATAATGTCACTATCAAACCTTCAAGAATGATTAAGGTTGGGGATGTTATTCAAGTTCGTAAGCCTCCTATTACTTATTCGTTTAAAGTTCTGCAATTGGCAGAACGACGCATGGGTGCTAAGTTAGTCCCTGAATATATGGAGAATGTAACTACGGCAGATCAATACGAGATTTTAGAACTTCAGAAAATAAGTGGTTTTGTTGACCGTCAAAAAGGTACCGGTCGCCCAACCAAGAAAGACAGAAGAAGCCTGGAAGATTTTACTGATCCTATGGTTATGGATGACTTTGATTTCGAATTCGATTTTGACTCGGAGGATGAATAAAATAAAAAGGGAGAATCAAATTTGCTGATTCTCCCTTTTTATTCTTAGTATAATTATTTCTTTGCAAATTCATTATAAAACTCACAAACGGTCTCAATACCCTTTGTAAACAAGTCTAATGAGAAGTTCTCATTTGGTGAATGAATGGCATCTGATTCTAAACCAAATCCCATCAAAACACTCTTCATTCCTAAGACACGCTCAAAAGCGGCAATAATAGGAATACTACCCCCACTTCGTACAGCAAGTGGTCGCACACCAAAAACTTTTTGATAAGCTGCCTCAGCTGCTTTATACGCAGGAAGAGTTATCGGGCATACATAACTTTCACCACCATGCATAGATGTTACTTTTACCTTTACGTAGTCCGGTGCAACATCCTCAAAGTACTTCTTAACCAACTCCCCTATTTTCTCATGATCCTGCCCCGGAACTAAACGGCTCGAAATTTTAGCATGAGCTTCAGACGGAAGTACCGTTTTCGATCCTTCACCCTGATATCCGCCCCATATACCACACACATCGAATGTCGGACGAATCCAGGTACGCTCCAAAGTAGAGTATCCTTTTTCTCCGAACAGAGCATTTACATCCAGAGCTTTCATATATGCTTCGTCCGTATGAGGAACTTGTGCAATCATATCTCTTTCATCTTGCGATACAGGAAGTATATCATCATAGAAATGCGGAATTGTAATATGCCCGTCTGCATCCGTTACATCCGCGATCATTTTACAAAGTACATTGATAGGATTAGCAACTGCTCCGCCAAATATACCTGAGTGCAAATCTTTATTCGGCCCGACTACATCGATTTGCCAGTACGCCAGACCTCTTAATCCGGTAGTTATACTAGGTTGATCTTTACTAACCATTCCTGTATCTGATACAAGAATTACGTCAGCTTTAAGCATTTCTTTATGAGCTGCGCAGAACTCTTCAAGACTTGGAGAGCCAATTTCTTCTTCTCCTTCAAAAAGGAACTTAACATTCACCTTAAGAAGATCATTTTTAACCATTGTCTCGAAAGCCTTAGCCTGGATATACGATTGACCTTTATCATCATTTGCTCCACGAGCCCAGATATGACCATCGCGAATTTCAGCTTCAAACGGGCTGCTTTTCCATAATTCTAATGGTTCTGCTGGCATTACATCATAATGTGCATATACAAGAACTGTCGGATATTCCGGATTAATAATTTTTTCACCAAATACAACCGGATTACCTTTCGTTTGCATTACTTCAGCTTTATCTGCACCTGATTTCAACAATAACTCTTTCCAGTGTTCTGCACAAGCCACCATATCTGACTTATGCTCGGGCTTTGCACTTATTGAAGGAATTCGAATCAGACTGAATAATTCGTCAAGAAATCGATCTTGATTGGTTTGGATATATTGCTTAATCATAAAATTAAAAAGTTAGAATATTTAAGTTTGAAATAATTTGTACACTATCGCAAACATAAACATTCTAACTTAAATATCCTATAGTTGTGTTGTTTTTCCTAATAAATAATAATCAAGGATAACCATAGCAGCCATAGCTTCAACAATTGGTACTGCACGAGGCAAAACACATGGATCATGGCGCCCTTTTGCTTTAAGAATCTGTTCCTCACCGGTTTTATCAACCGTTTCAATATCCATAAGAACAGTAGCTACCGGTTTGAAAGCTACGCGAAAATAAATATCCTCGCCGTTTGAAATACCACCTTGAATACCCCCGGAATTATTAGTTTTTGTTCGTATTTGCCCGTTGTCGTTATAAAAACGATCATTGAGTTGCGAACCTCTTAAATCCAGATCAGAGAATCCCATACCGTATTCAAAGCCTTTAACGGCATTAATACTTAGCATTGCGCTGCCCAAAGCTGCATGTAGTTTTCCAAATACAGGTTCGCCTAATCCGACAGGTGTATTCTTAATTACACAAGTCACTACACCTCCGATCGTATCTCCTGCAGCTTTTACCTCCCTGATCAATGTAGCCATTTCTTCAGCCTTTTCAGGATCAGGACAGCGTACACTGTTGCTTTCCGTCAATGACAGATTATATCTGCTATAATCGTTCGATAATGCTATACTCCCAACCTGAGAAGTATATCCATGGATATCTATACCTAACTGACGAAGAGCTAATTTAGCTAATGCACCAGCAACACAACGTGCTATAGTCTCACGAGCAGAAGATCTCCCGCCTCCGCGATGATCTCGGTTACCATATTTTTGCGAATAAACATAATCCGCATGCGAGGGTCTGTATATATCTTTCAGATTATTATAATCCGACGAGTGTTGATTTTCATTTCTGATAATAAAACCTATTGAGGCTCCTGTACTTATACCTTCGAATATACCCGAAAGAAACTCCACCTTATCACCTTCTTTCCGAGGAGTTGTCAAATCACTTTGTCCGGGGCGTCTTCTATCTAACTCAGATTGAATAAATTCTAAATCAATAGTTATACCTGCAGGCATTCCATCAATAACACCTCCGATTGCAGGACCATGTGATTCTCCAAAAGAGGTTAAGCAAAATATATTTCCAAATGTGTTTTTCATAAAAATGATGTATTATGACCTATGAGCCTTACCAAATACATTAGTTAAGATGGGCAATCAACTTTAAGTAGATTTTCAAGCATGCCCAAGCATCTAATGATGCATATTTTTTCTGAGCATCAGTCAATATATCTGCAGCCCAATTTGTCAATCTTTGCTTTTTCGAAATTTTTTGTTTAAATAAAATAGCAAAAATCTTTTGTAAACTATTATCCGCAATTCCAAATGGTTTCACAAAACTCTGAAGTTCAATAAATCCTCTTGGAGTAATGCCTGCAAGCCGGTTGAGTTGAGCAAAATCATCCTTAAGAGACAATCCCACTTTCAACACACTTTCATTTGCCAATAATGCGGAAAGAGCACTAGGCATACCTATCATATTTAACCGAAATAAAAAACATGTATCTTCTGTAGATAATTGCAGTAAAGCTACTTTGTTTATAACACCTTTTTTAAATGCTGGTTTCGTTTCTGTATCAAATCCCAGAATAGAAAATGTAGATAGGTACTCAATAGCTTTATTGGCATCTTCTTCTGTCTGAATAGTAACGATGCGACCCTGATACTCGACAACAGGCAAGGCTGCTATTTCGTCTTTTGTTATTTGTATTAAATTATTCTCCACTGTGATTAGAATATTTCGTCATCAAAATCAGAATTATTAGTAAAATCATCCCCTATAGATGAATCGTCATCGCGGGATAGCAAAGCTGCATCTTCAGAATCATTCGCCTCTTGATCCGCCTGAGCAAGTAACGAGTGAAGAGCTCCCATCGCATTTACTAATTTCTGACCCCAAAAATCATAAAAACTATTACGACAGTCTGCCAATGCAATACGCATTGCATCTTCTTGACGTGTGCTATAAATATAAGCCAAATTTTTTATATCCTGGTATACGTCTGCTAAGTCTTCCGATATATATGCTGCTATAGGAGAATCACTATAAGCCATATCAGGATGGAAGGTTTCAAGATAGTCATCTTCCTCACCTAAAACAGATGAAATAGCCGAGCGAATCATTTCATATTCGGTTTCGGTTACAAACTCTTCGGCATAACCCTGTAATTCTTCATCATCATCTTTGGCAATCAGAGTTGCTTTCAGATAAAGTAATGGAAGAACAACAACAGCTTTACGTATGAATTCCGACTTATTGAAACTATTCGCATTTTCTAACAGCGAGCAGTACTCTACGCCTACTGTGATAAACTCAATGCTATTCTTGTCGTATATTATATTCTTCATTTCAATTTTTCTTATCTGCTGCAAAGATAAGGTAAATGATGCATTTATCAAGTTCGGAAAGTATTTATTATCCTCTTTCTGTTCTTTACTGTTTTTTTTGTGAACAATATCAAGCATTGTAAGTTTAATCATTTAATGCTATCGCTGGTTTTACCAATCAGTTGTTAAGCAGAGTTCGATATACATTAAATATGAAATTGATTCATCGCATAGATATATTTAAGCCTGAGTCATAAATATCATTTTGATACAATAATCGAACTTTATCTGTCTTTTTGCATCAAAAACACCTTTGTGAAATATAGATAAAAATCTCCGTATTTTGACCTTTAATACTGTAGATAAGAGATAAAACATGATATTTTTGGCTAATCTACCTTTGTCTTAGGATTTATATACGTATCAAAAATTATTTATATACGTACCAACGTAAATTTACATACGTATCTTGTGAGCTCTAAGTACGTATATAAATTTAAAATGACAGTATTTTAAGCAGAAATTACGTCTACTATCTCTTATATTCAATACAAAGTACACTTGCTGCAACATAATGCTTTTATAACCAATTATTTACACTAATGCAGAATCCTGCGCTTATATGCATTCTGTATTTAGTGTCTGATTTATATTGCAATCTGAGCATTTAGCAAATTGACATTATGCAACGATATTGAGCATTTTGCTAACTAATATCATTAACAAACCCGATAAACGCAATTAAGAATATGAAAGAGTATATAATTAAAGCAATACGACGTATCAAACCAGGATTTATCGCAGCTAAAACTATTGCTGTTTTCACTTCATTTGTTGCAGGTGGCGCTTTATCTGTATATTTTCATAACTCTTCGTCCTATTTGGGTGCAATGTTAGCAGCTATCTCAGCTATTGTAGTATTGCAAACAGAAGATTTAGCAAAGAGTATGAATCAAGGATGGTTAAGGATTCTCGGATCATTTATCGGAGCACTTCTTGCATTTATTTATCTATCCTTCTTTCCTTTTTCTCTAATTGGTATGTGTGTTTCTGTTTTCGTTCTAAGCATGATCTGCATGCTCTTATCTGTTCCGGATAATGGTAAAATGGCAACAGTTGTACTGATTTGGGTTCTCATCCGATCTGTTGATTCTGATCAATCGCCTCTATTGAATGGATTTCTACGGTTCACAGAATCATCAATAGGTGTTGGTATTGGTTTGATAACAGCCTATTTTCTCGAAAAACTTAATGCTTTATTTCACAATAACACTGATAACTCATCTAAATAAAAGCCCTTAAACATCTACACAGATATTCAAGGGCAACTTCATTGTGCGCACTGGACTTACTCTTCAAAAAAACATAACAAAATAATGCATTTACAACACTGATAAAGAGCTATATAAAAAAATTGTGGTATTCTTTACTTTTAATCTTTACTGTTCTGGCAATTGACATTTTCTTAACAGTTCTTTGGGCGTACAATTAAAATGTTTCCGGCAAAACCGATTAAAATGCGATGGTGAATCAAAATCGACTTTATACATGACATCTTTAATAGTGGCTCCGGGCAATGATGCATAATAGATGATACGTTTGCATCTTTGTTTCATTATCCATTGATAAGCTGTAATGCCAAATTCTTTTTTAAATATTTTCATAAATATACTTCGACTAAGGCAGCTTGCTTTGATTAATGCATTTAAATCCGAATCTTTTTGATATGTATCCATTATCAGACTTTTAAAATCAATATTTTCAGCAATCAGTGGAGAAAATAGCTTTTTAACTTCACTTGTTTCATAGAAACTGCGCAAGAGTATAAAAAATTCTTTGTGTTTGATGCGAAAATAGTAATTGTTCCATATTCCTTCATTTAATGTTTCGAGCATAAAACGTATAAATGAATCTAATGGCTTTTTTATCTCTAATATGACAAAATCTGAATCTGCTTTATTGTCCAGAATGGTTAAGCTCTGAAAATATTGTTTGTCTGATGGATTCAACAGCCTTTCAAATGAAAACACAAGTAACTGAACATTATTTTTTGCTTTTGAGTCAAAATGGGCATATTTAGGCATATAAAACATATTGCCTTGTTTAACAGATATTTGATTGCTCAGATCATTTATTATTATTTCACCCTCTAGGACAAAGCAAACAATATGTGTTGTAATTGCTTCAAATCTCCTTATACAATCTTCTTTCATCTTATAGAAGCGGAAGCTCGTTTCTACATTCTCCGAAATAACATTTTCGATTGTACTTAGTTTTGAGCTTGTGGCTCTCTTCCCTTCTTTCATCATGTTACTTCCCATTATTTACTTGCTGACTAGGCTTACATTACGAAGTCTTCCTCTTACAAATTCTGACCTAACAAGTATTCTGTGATAAAAAACATTTAGATAATGTGCGAATTAATGTATTAAATTTTTATTGTAATTGACTATTCGTACTTTTTTATTATCACAAATCAATTTATCAAATTAATATTTAATTATTTAGACTTTATTACTTCTAACACAATAAATAAAAAACTACAGTATCTAGTTTTTATTTCACTAAAACATACTGCTAAATATTATTTAATTTCGGCAGGTTTACTTTCTATCTTAATAGTTTTTTTGACGTATTTGCAATATACCTTATGAGAACACCATAGAAAAGTACATGTAATCAATACGAGTGAAAATATACAAATCATTTCACCTAAGCTAAGTATCAATTTATCTAACTGATTTTCTAATTTGGCATTGATAACCAAATCATCTAAGCCATAGAAAAAGCCATCGATAATTAGACATGCCATTATTACCAGAGAATCATTTGCAATTGTTTTTTTTGCGTGTATGAAATCGTAAATGAAGTGCAAAAGAGGAATGGTCATTAAGGTTATACATAATAATAAGATTATGATAGTTTGAAAATCGAACGTTTGAAAAATCTCTGAAATTTTTATCCAGTAAGAACAAATTAAGAAGTTTAAGATAAATGAAACGATATGTACATATCTGGTTAATATATTAACTACAACAATGGTAAAGCATAGTAATCCAAATATCTTAAATGATTTATTAATCAGTGGATTATATATTAAAAATAATAATAATCCAGATTGAGCTAGTAAGTCTATTATTCTATAACGACGAATGATATTTTCATCTTCTCCTTTTTGAAAAGGACCCACAAATAGTTTTCTAATGATATTTACATCCATAATTGTGTGTATTAAAATAAAGGGTTATTAATAGTTTAAGTTGAGTATTCAGTTAACTTTCATATATGTCCACAAATCAAGTAAATTTATTTGATCTAAAATTGACTATTCGTATGTATTTATTCTAAAAGTGTATCATTTTTGAATTATTTCATTTCAAATAATTACGTTAGTACATAGAATATATTGTGTAAACTTTAAAGATCTTAATAGCATTTATCTATGAAATAAGGGAGAATATTTGATATTCTCCCTTTAGTTATTTTGATTTTCACAATCAAAATAGAATACACAATTATTTAGAATAGATTACTAAAACTCATGTTGCAATATCATTTGATAGATGTAAGTGAGTTTAAAATTTGATAGATGTAAGTATTTCTCACCTATGCAAATAAAGATAAAAGAATATAGATATAGACGAATTACAAGGGTACATAAGGGGGTCAATATGACGAGTAAACTATTTATAGAATTTGCGATCACTTATATATACATTTCATTGAATATTGATTATAATTGTATTTTATGACATTCTGCTCAATATAGAATATGAAAATAGTTATTGCAATTGATTCATTTAAAGGCTCTGTTTCCTCAATTGAAGCAGCCATGAGTGTTGTATCAGGAATTCATGATATATTTCCTGATGCACAGATTATTTCCATCCCATTAGCTGATGGTGGTGAAGGAACTATAGACGCACTCATAAATTCAACAAGTGGTCAAATTTATTATACACAAGTACATGATCCATTAAATAGAATCATTTCTGCACGATTCGGTATTCTGGGTGATAATAATACTGCTGTCATAGAAATGGCCGAATCCAGTGGATTGACTCTTTTGAAGCCAGAGGAGTATAATCCACTCTTAACTACTAGTTACGGTACAGGGGAGTTAATCCGTGCAGCTTTAGACAAAGGGTGCCGTAATTTCTTAATTGGTATCGGTGGAAGTGCAACAAATGATGCCGGTACAGGTATGTTACAAGCTTTAGGTTTTCGCTTTTACGATGCGGACAGAAAGCTTTTAAATGGCTGTGGAGCAATATTATCTAAAATCTGCTTTATAGATGAAAAACAAGCTGATATCCGTCTTAAACATTGCTCTTTCTCTATTGCTTGCGACGTAACTAATCCTCTTTATGGAGCAACCGGAGCAGCTTATATTTTTGCAAAACAAAAAGGAGCTGATGATAACATGATTATTGATCTGGATAGTGGACTAAAGCATTTTGCTCAAATTACACTCAAACATAAAAGAGTCGATTTAATGACTATTAAAGGAAGTGGTGCTGCCGGAGGCCTTGGTGGCGCATTTTATGCCTATTTAAATGCAAAAATGTATCGTGGTATTGATTTATTATTTGATATGCTGAACTTTGACCAAATTATCTCTGATGCAGATCTTATAATTACCGGAGAGGGAAAAATGGATAGTCAGACTCTATTTGGTAAAGCTCCTTATGGAGTCTTACAGAAGGCAGATCTTCAAAACATTCCCGTCATAGGAATATGTGGAATAGCTGCGGATACAGAGGAATTAAATAAAGCGGGGTTCAAAGCTATTTTTTCAATTATTCCGGGAGTTACAGACACAAAAAATGCACTAAATAAAGAATATACTAAAATTAACATCAGAAATACGGTTCGACAAATCATGCGAATCATATCTATCTAAAAGCAAAAAAAGAGGATGAAATATCATCCTCTTTTTTTGCTATACCCGGATTTAGAGTCTCGGAAATTAATTAAATATACTTATAAAATACGTTTGATCTATTACTTTTCTGCTTTAATTACTGAAACAGGACAATTCTCAACAGCTTCATCAATTTGTTCTTCGTATGAAGAAAAATCTATTCCTTCATTTACTTCACTAATTTCACCAATTGTAAAAACCTCAGGACAAATCGATTCACACATACCACACGCGATGCATCCTTCTTCAACTAAAACATTCTTTATCATGATTCTATCTCAAATTAATTATTTCTGTGTTAGTAATATGAAATATATTTATTTCTTTTACTCTGCAAAGATAGTAATTTCCTCACACAGATCATATATGAAACAATTACAATAGTACATATATAAGTTAATTTAGCATTTGTCCGCTAATTCTGTTTTTTAGCACCAACATTCTTAAAAGGAACTGAATACACTTACTGATACTGCTGGCCACATACTTATATTAATTAATGCTGAACAAAATGATAAATTAAATCATTTATATCATAAACTAAAATATATAAATATAATTATTATATTTACGCCATAACTTTATTGACTATGGAAACACCTTTATTTTTTAAAAATCAGAAGAAACTAAATGCCCGAATGTATTCAGACTTTACTTCGGGAGCTTTTAATACATGTTTTAATGAGTATCTCAACTGGAAATTTAATCATTCAGATCAATTAGATCTTTCCTTGACCCAAATTCATTCTTTGCTATTGGATATAGCTGTTCATTTAAATGCTTACGAACTCAAATATCCGAATGCTAATATGCCAACTGATATATACATAAATAATGATCCGTGGCAATTATATGCGGGTTATGCAAAAGATAAATATATGGTTTCTTATCTTGAGAAGATTGAAGATGAGCTGATCCGAATGCTTCCTCTTTTCAAATAGACTTTCTAAGAAGCAGTTTTCGATAATAACTATAAACTTAATTTTGTCGAAAATTGTTTTCTTAAAAAGTTTATTCTTATGAAGCAAAAATCATTTTATACTCACATTTCTCCAATTATAGTCTTTGGTAGTCTTTGGGGACTATTTGAAGCAACTATTGGATGGATTATGCATTTAGTGCATTTTAAGAACACAAGTCTGGTTTTATATCCCATTGCAGCATTACTTATGACTCTGGCTATT
>JBOFIZ010000280.1:0-1236 GCA_051650425.1 Bacteroidales bacterium | reverse complement strand
ATAAAGGCTTCGAACAAAGTAAAAATATGGATGAGGCTGTTTCGCATATCGATTCACGCCTGGCTAAACATAAAAAGCTGTTTTTACGGGAAATTACCAAAGATGACATCCTGCGTTTGATGGAGATCAAAATGGGACGCATCCTGAAATTCAATTCAGATAAGGCTGATGAGACTATTGAGGCGATTAGAGAAAAGGTTAAACAAATAGACTACAACCTCGAGCATATTATCACTTTCACAATCGATTGGTTCAAAAGGCTAAAAGAGAAATACGGAAAAAGTTTTCCGCGTAAAACAGAAATCAGAGGTTTTGACACAATTGAAGCCACGAAGGTCGTAGAAGCAAACGAGAAGCTTTACATCAATCGCGAGGAAGGATTTATCGGAACCGCATTGAAAAAAGATGAATTTGTATGTAATTGCTCTGATATTGATGATATCATCATTTTTTACAGAGACGGAAAATATAAAATAGTACGTGTTTCGGACAAGCTGTTCATTGGCAAAAATGCGATTTATGCGAATGTATTTAAGAAAAACGACAAGCGTACTATTTACAATGTAGTGTATCGGGATGGATTAAACGGAACACATTTCATTAAACGTTTTGCTGTAACCGGCATTACCCGCGATCGCGAATATGATCTGACAAAAGGCACACCTCAATCGCGGATTGCCTGGTTCTCTGCCAATCCGAACGGTGAGGCAGAAGTGATCCGTATTACACTTAAACCAAATCCAAAGATTCGAAAAATCCAATTCGAGGAAGATTTCTCCCGTATCGTTATTAAAGGACGTAGCTCAATGGGTGTAATCCTGACAAGAAATGAGGTGCACCGTATCTCGCTTAAAAGTAAAGGTGTATCTACACTAGGAGGACGGGAAGTCTGGTTTGACCGGGATGTATTCCGCCTGAATTATGATGGCAGAGGCGAATATCTGGGAGAATTCGGAGGAGAAGATCTTGTATTGGTCGTATTAAACAATGGGGAGTATTACACGACAACCTTCGATTCAACCAATCACTTCGAAACAAATATTCTTTATATCGAGAAATTTGATGAGAACAAGGTCTGGTCTATGATCTATTGGGATGCTGATCAGGATTCCTATTATCTGAAACGATTCAATTTCGAACCTTCTACGAAGAAACAAAGTTTGATCGGTGATAATAGTAAATCAGAAATAAAGGTTATCTCACAAGAGTATTATGCCCGATTTGAGTTAACGACTG
>JBOFIZ010000279.1:0-1314 GCA_051650425.1 Bacteroidales bacterium | reverse complement strand
TGTGTGTCAGAATCAAAAAAATCTCTATTTTTGCGGGAAAGTAAAGCAATATTGCAAAATACTCTTACTAAAATAATTGAAACAGTATGCAAACAATTGACAAATTCAATTTTGCCGGAAAGAAAGCGTTTGTTCGCGTGGATTTCAACGTGCCGTTGAATGCAGATTTCCAAATTACAGATGATACACGTATTCGTGCAGCTCTTCCAACATTGAAAAAAATCTTGGCTGATGGCGGAAGCGTAATTATCGGTTCTCACCTTGGTCGTCCTAAAAAAGGTCCTGAAGATAAATTCTCTTTGAAACATATCATCAATCATGTATCAGAACTTCTTGGTACTCCTGTTCAATTTGCTAACGATTGTATGGGTGCTGAAGCTGCTGAAAAATCAGCTGCTTTGAAACCAGGTGAAGTTTTATTGCTTGAAAACTTACGTTTCTATGCTGAAGAAGAAGGTAAACCACGTGGTTTAGCTGAAGATGCTTCAGAAGAAGAAAAAGCTGCTGCTAAAAAAGCAGTAAAAGAAAGCCAAAAAGAATTTACTAAAAAATTAGCTTCTTATGCTGATGTTTATGTAAATGATGCATTCGGTACTGCTCACCGTGCACACGCTTCAACTGCACTTATCGCTGCTTATTTTGCACCTGAGAACAAAATGTTCGGTTTCTTGATGCAAAACGAAGTAGATGCAGTAGAGAAAGTATTGAAAGAGCAAGTGAAACCTGTAACTGCTATTATCGGTGGATCTAAAGTTTCTTCTAAAATTACAATTATCGAAAACCTTCTTGACAAAGTAGATAACCTGATCATCGTTGGTGGTATGGCATTTACTTTCTCTAAAGCTCAAGGTGGTCATATCGGTAGCTCACTTTGTGAAGAAGATATGTTAGACTTAGCAAGAACAATTATTGCTAAAGCTGAGAAAAACGGTGTAAACCTTGTTCTTCCTGTTGACTGTGTTGCTGCAGACAAATTTGCTGCTGATGCAAATACTCAAATCTGTTCAGATAAACAAGTTCCGGAAGGATGGATGGGTCTTGATATGGGTCCTGAATCAATCGAAAAAGTTTGTGCAGTTATCAAAAACTCAAAAACTATTCTTTGGAACGGTCCTGCAGGTGTATTCGAATTTGAGAAATTCGCTGCTGGTTCTAAAGCAGTTGCTAATGCAATCGTTGAAGCTACAGCTAATGGCGCATTCTCTTTGATCGGTGGTGGTGACTCAGTTGCTTGTATCAACCAATTAGGTTTGGCAAAACAAGTTAGCTACGTTTCTACTGGTGGTGGTGCTCTTCTTGAGTTCATCGAAGGTC
>JBOFIZ010000278.1:0-3312 GCA_051650425.1 Bacteroidales bacterium | reverse complement strand
TTGGATTTTGCAGCTGTAGTAATCGTAAATCTTTTTATTTCACTCTTTGTTGCTTTGTTTTTTGTGCCTGCTTTTATAGAGAAAATAGAACTTTCATTGCATAGGAAATCAACAAAACGAAATAAAAAAGTACGCTTTTTATGGATGCAAAATAGACGTGTACCTGTTTATTTTACAAGATTATATGCAAAAGTGATTTCTTTTCTCGTACGATTTCGCGTGGCAACAATGATCTTGCTTCTTTTTGCATTTGGACTACCCTTGTTTTTATTACCTGAGAAACTAAATGAAGACCAGCCTGGTTCAGAATTATATAATAAGACAATAGGCTCTTCGTTTTATAAGGATAAAATTCGTCCGTATCTTGATCCGGTAACGGGGGGGGCATTGCGTCTTTTTGTGAAAAAGGTTTATGAAGGAAGCTATTTCAGCAGAAACGAAGAAGTTGTCTTGAGTATTTATGCTAATATGCCCAATGGAACCACATTAGAACAAATGAATCGGTTGGTGGAGAAAATGGAGGCTTATTTAAGCCAGTATAAAGAAATCAAACAGTTTCAGACATCGGTTTATAATCCAAACAGAGCAGGCATTCAGGTTTACTTCAAACCGGAATTTGCTCACTCAGGCTTTCCGTATGTCTTAAAGTCTGGTGTCGTATCTCATGCCTTAACACTGGGAGGAGGAAGTTGGGGTGTATATGGTTTGCAAGATCAGGGATTCTCTAATGATGTCAGAGAGTCGGCGGGCAATTACCACATAGAGATGCGTGGCTATAATTATGATGAATTATATGCACATGCAGAACGTTTGCAGGCAATGCTACTTGAGCACAGACGTATTAAGGAAGTCTTTATTAATTCGCAAATGAGTTACTGGAAGGATGATTATCGCGAATTTGTTCTTTCACCGGATAGAGAATTGCTGGCAAATTCAAATCTGTCACCCTATGAATTGTTCTCAGCCATTAATCCGATCTTTGGAAAAGATGAGTATGCAGGTCAGGTGATAGTTGATAAAGAACCGGAGTCTGTAACATTATCCTCTAAACAGCGTTCGGAGTATGATTTATGGAATATGATGAATGTAGAAATGAGTGTAGGCGATAAGAGATTCAAACTTGGAGATTTGACAACGATCGAAAAGTTGCAGTCCCCGAAAGATGTAAATAAGATTGATCAACAATATCGTATTTATTTACAATATGAATATATCGGATCAATGGTAGGAGGTAATAAGGCGCAGGAAAAAACGCTCGATGCTTTTTTACCAACTTTGCCAATGGGTTATTCAGCTAAAGGAAGTGCCTATCGCTGGAGTTGGAAAAAAGAGAAAAAGCAATATTTCTTGTTATTTCTGATTATCGTAATTATATTCTTTACGACTGCAATCTTATTTAATTCACTAAAACAACCGGTAGCTGTTTTATGTGTTATACCAATCTCTTATATCGGAGTGTTTTTGACGTTCTATTATTTCAAGCTTAATTTTGATCAGGGAGGTTTTGCGTCCTTTATCTTATTATGTGGATTGACTGTCAATGCTTCTATTTATATTATTAATGAATATAATAATTTACAGGAGCATTTTCCTCATCTGACATCGCTACAATTGTATATTAAAGCTTGGAATGCAAAAATTATTCCTATATTTTTGACAATTATTTCTACTATATTAGGTTTTGTTCCTTTCCTGATAGGTAGTCAAAAGGAAGGATTCTGGTATCCGCTTGCGGCAGGAACGATAGGTGGATTGTGCTTTTCGATTCTCGCAATTTACTTTTTTCTTCCTTTGTTTATTGTGAAGAAAAGGGATTGATCTGTTTTAGTTTATAATCTTATTTTCCATCAAATACACAAATGATATTTTTATGAAACAATTATTATTTTTAGGTTCTTTGGCGACTTTAGTGGTTGCATGTTCATCATCACCGAAGGGATATACCATTACCGGGAATATTGGAAATGATCAAATGAATGGTCAGACAGTTTATCTTTATGATTTAGCAAAAGGCGAACGCATTGATAGTACAACAGTTGATAGCTCTACTTTTGTTTTTAAAGGAACTGTGGAAACACCATCGATTTATCAAGTTCAGGTAGGACGGGGTGGAGCTGTCATTATAGCAGAAAATGCACCTGTGCAAATTGATTTCTCTCAACAACCTACAAGTATTAAGGGTGAAGGTTTAAATGCAACTTTTGGGAAAATGCAGACTGAGTCATCTTTGCTATCTCAGGAGCTTCGGGCTAAAGCTGATGAATTGAAGCAGAAATACGCAAGTAATGTAGATTCATTTCAGATTGTTTTTGCACCATTCTACGAGAAATTTCAGGAAAAACAAGATGAGATTACGAACTCTTATCTGAATGCAAATAAAGATAACATGATAGGTGTATGGTCTTTCTTGATGCAAGCGAATGATATGGGATTGGCTGAGATTGATTCAATGATGAAGGAAATTCCTTTGGCGGTCAATTTTAAACAATTAAAAGAGGTCCGTACTCAAAAAGAGAATTTAGCGAAGACACAGGCGGGCGCTAAATTTGTGGATTTTAAAGGAACTAACTTAAAAGGAGAAACGGTGTCTTTATCTGATTATGCAGGTAAAGGCCAATATGTGCTAGTTGACTTCTGGGCTTCATGGTGTGGACCTTGTAAGAGACAGATTCCATACTTAAAAGAAATCTATAACACATATTCAAAAGATGGATTGGTTGTTTTAGGTGTCAATGTTTGGGATAGCAAACCTCGATTTGAAGCAGCATTAGAAGAAGAAGGGATGATTTGGCCAAATATCTATGCTTCTGAAAACAATGATGCTACAGATTTATATGGTATTCGCGGAATTCCTCAGATTATGTTGATAGCACCGGATGGTACAATCGTAGCTCGTGACTTAGGTGGAGAAGCAATGAAGACTTTTGTAGCTGAGCAATTAGCAGTTAAAAAATAAATAATCATGGCAAAGAAAACGAGGAGATGATTTAGAAAGTAAAGGCATTGACTTGTTCCTGTAAATAACTAAAAACCGGATGATAGCAATATGTTATCATCCGGTTTTTTTTATTATTTATTCTGTTTATGATCATTGCAGTTTTGTTCTTTTTGCTTGAGATTTTTCCGAATCTCATTTTTTAGGTCACAACCTGAACAGCCTGAACATCCGCTGGATTTATTGTTCTTTTGACTGAGTAATTTGTAAAACTTAAACGCAACGATAAGAAATGCTATTAATACAATAGCGTATGTGATTATTATTTGAATCATAATTGCTTAAATAAACATCGACGCGATGTTATAAATGATAAA
>JBOFIZ010000277.1:0-7107 GCA_051650425.1 Bacteroidales bacterium | reverse complement strand
TGCACGAATCAAAGAGATACCACCGATATCAATTTTTTCGATGATCGCTTTTTCTTCAGCACCTGATGCTACTGTTTGTTCGAAAGGATAAAGATCAACAATAACCAGGTCTATTTCAGGAATCTCATATTGATTAATCTGAGATATGTCTCCTTCTAGCTCGCGACGGCAAAGAATACCGCCAAATACTTTAGGGTGAAGAGTTTTAACCCGGCCTCCAAGAATAGATGGATAACCTGTTAAATCTTCCACTGCTCTGCAAGGTAAGCCCAATGATTCTATGAACTCCTGAGTTCCCCCTGTAGAAACGAACTGAACCCCCTCTTCGTGCAACTTCAATAGAATTGCATCCAGACCCTCTTTGTGAAATACTGAAACTAACGCTGTTTTAATCTGTTTGATACCCGACATAGAAAAATTTTTTTAGAATATTTCCTTTGCAAAATTAAGAAAACTATTTGTTTAATAGACAATCATATAAAGCATAATGGAGAGCAAATAGTAAAATTTCACTATTCACTCTCCATTATATTTACTTTACTTGATATTTAATTTCTTTTTAAGAGACTTCGGTAATGCGTCTTTATGCATTACGATGCTCATTGTTTTATAGCGAACAAATGGGTCTGAAGCATACCAGGTTCCCTGATACTTATTGTCAGTACCCCAAGAGTTTTTCACCATATAGTATTTTTTACCAGTCTGATCTTTAGCGATGCCATAGATTTGCATGCCATGATCATCTGTCGTTTCGTAATTATCGTAGGCAGCCTGACGCATTTCTTGTGTAATGTTTAGCTCTGAGCCCGGAGACTCTAATGCTTTCATTACTTCAGCATCTTTTTCTTTTTGGCTTAAGCCTAGCCATTTAGCTTGATCAGATCCCGATAGCTCGCTTGCGTTCACACCCGGCATGACAGCGATACCATTACGGTTGAATCCTTTCTCACTTACATCTGAAGCCCACGCTACAGTATATCCGTTCATGACTGCGCTTTCTAAAGCTTCCATCATTTCATCTACAGGTACATTGTAAGATAAGGAGTTTCTCCAGTTATCCGGAATCTCAATAGCAAATTGTGAGTAGAATGGGTGGTGTGTATACGATGTCAGGCTCACATAGTCATCAGGATTTAGTCCTAATTCTTTTGCATAGCTTTGAGGAGTATATTCTTTTCCATTATATTCGAATTTTGCAGGTGATTCACCCAAATAAGCATTTAAGATCCCTTCATAACCTTTTTTCCAGGCTGTAGTTAGTTTCTTTTGTTTGATTACAGCATTCACGTAAGCAGCTGTTACTGCATCCAGTTCATTGTGAACGTGCATGTTTTCTCCATAATTCAAACCAGTCATTACTTCTTCAGGTACGATTCCATAGTCTTTCACAGCTTGTAACACATCATCAAATGAACCGCCGGGACCAAAGTTAGCTGTCCCATGTCTTCTTACATAATTGTCAGCTTTGTCATTCCAATTATGATACACAATAAACATATCTGATAAATCAGTTTCGGGTTTACCCATACGAATCAATTCAGACTCTAGAAAGCCTAAGCCGGAAAAAGCCCAACAAGTACTTGATCTGTTCTGATTTTTAACAGGAGTGATTTTATTCTCCTTAACTGTAGTAAATTGATACCCTTGTGTATCAGCATTGCCCTGAGCAGACAATGAAGCAATTGTTCCTAAAAACAATCCGGATAGAACTAATTTTCTCATACGATGTGTCCTGTTTAGTTATTAGATTAATTCTTCTGGTACAAAGAAAATGTATTATGGGCAGGAATAAAAATTTTTCAAACATTTTTATTCCTGCCCATATAAAACAAATACTATAATTGAGGTTATCCTAATATGACTTGTTGTAGATAGAATGTAGCCGCGCCAGCAAGGTAGCCTAGTAATGCGATCCATGATATTTTTTTCAAATACCAGATGAAATTCATTTTTTCTAAGCCCATTACAACTACTCCTGCCGCTGATCCGATAATTAAGATACTACCGCCAACACCTGCGCAGTAAGTTAATAATTGCCAGAAAGTTCCATCTTGTACAAAATTTGCCAGATATGCAGGATCGGTGCTGGCTGCAAGACTCATTTCTGTCGCTATCGGGTACATACCGATTGCTCCTGCTACTAACGGTACATTATCGACTACTGAAGATAATAAACCGATCAATAGATTTACAAAGTAAACATTGTGTAATTTGTTATCAAGCATTTGAGCCATTGATTCAAGAACACCGGCAGATTGTAAAGCTGCTACAGCTAAAAGGATACCTAAAAAGAATAATAAAGTTGATCCGTCAATTTTCTTTATAACGGTTGCAACACGCATTTTCTCAGGTTCTTCCACATTTGCTTTCTTTGCATACATTATTTCGGTATATACCCAAATAAATGAAAGAGACAACAAAACACCCATAAATGGAGGTATGTGGAATATTGTTTTATATACAGGCACAAGTAATAAACCCGACACGCCTAAAACAAAGATAGATATACGTTCTTTTTTTGATACCCAACTTAAAAATGAGTCACTGTTTTCATCGTTCTCTTTTGGAGGTAAATTGCCTTTCATTGTATGACTCATAATTAGCAGTGGTATAAGGACTGAAACCATTGATGGAATCAATAGATTCTCCAGCAAAGCATTTGTAGATACGTTACCTCTTACCCAAAGCATAATTGTAGTAACGTCACCAATTGGAGACCATGCACCTCCACTATTTGCTGCCAGAATTATCATGCCGGCAAACATCCATCTGTCTTTTTGATCATCGACGATTTTCCGGATAAGCATTGTCATAACAATTGCTGTTGTTAAGTTATCCAGAATAGCAGACATAAAGAATGTCAATACCGTAATTAGCCATAGTAAAGTACGCTTGTTTCGTGTTTTTATGCGATTCGTAATGATCGCAAAACCTCCATGAACATCAACTAATTCAACGATTGTCATTGCTCCGACTAAGAATACCAAAATTTCGCAAACTTCACCTAAGTGTTCGATAATTTGATATTCAAGAACGAATTTAACACATTGTTCCCATAACGAAGCATTCGTTAATTCTGAATGTGTTTGAATAAAGTGATTGAACTCGCCGGCACTAACCTCCGGCACAACATGTGTAGAGTATGCAATGTACATAATCCAAAGTAGCATACCTGTTAATAAAGCTGTCGCAGCTTTGTCGATTTTTAAAGGATGTTCCATTGCAATGCATGTATAGCCTGCAAGGAACAAAACAATCATCCAAGTAATCATAACTTACTGATTAATATTTATATATATTTATAATGAAATTAGCAGCATAAAAGTTGCAGCACCCATTAAGAATCCGATAAATGCATAGAGAGTTATATTTTTCAAATACCATGAGAAGGTGATTTTTTCTAATCCCATTGCAACAACACCAGCAGCTGAACCTATGATTAACATACTGCCACCTGTTCCTGCACAGTAGCTAAGAAACTGCCAAAAGTTTCCGTCTGCCACAAAATGTTTCATGTATTCAAAGTTTGGATCACCTGCCAAATCTGCAATGTTAGCCAATGGATACATTCCAATAGCTCCGGCTACTAGTGATCCATTATCAACTACACTCGAGATAAACCCGATAGCAAGATCAATTAGATATACGTTATGTACATGTTTGTCAAGAAATTCAGACATCATACCTAAAATACCTGAAACCTGTAATGCGCCTACGGACATTAAAATCCCCATGAAATATAAGATGGTAGCTGTGTCAATTCGTTTAATGACATTACCTACGCGCATTTTCTGAGATTCTTCTAAAAAAGGCTTTTTTGCATACATAATTTCGGTATATACCCAGATGTATCCTAAAGACATTAATATACCTATTACCGGAGGTAAATGTGTTACAGATTTAAAAACAGGAACAAGAAGAATTCCTATAACACCGATTGCTAATATTGATATTCGTTCTTTTTTTGAGACCAGTGATAAGTATGGTTCTTCCTCATTCGTTTCCACATTAGGCTCATCTTCTATATTCCCTTTTAGTTTTCGTGCGATAAAAATTCCGGGAATAACCATCGATACGATAGATGGTAATAATACTTGTTTTAATAGTAACGCAGTTGATACATTCCCTTTTACCCATAATAAGATAGTAGTAATATCACCTACAGGAGACCATGCCCCACCAGCGTTGGCTGCAATAATGACCATGCCGATAAATAACCATTTGTCGTCTTTATTATGAACAAGTTTACGTAACATCATAATAATAACTATGGCTGTAGTCATATTATCTAATACAGCAGATAAAAAGAAGGTTACAAAAGAGATTAACCAGAGTAACTTTTTTTTCTCTTTTGCTTTTATACGATTTGTAATTACAGCAAAGCCTCCATGCACATCAATAAGCTCAACAATCGTCATGGCTGAAATTAAAAAGAATAATATCTCAGCAGTCTCACCGATGAATTTGACAATCTGTCTTTCTGCTACGAAATCAAAGACTTGTTCATGAAAGCTTTCATGAGCGTAAGAGGGGTTGAGCTTCAAGAAAAACTGGAATGCTTGTTCACTTAGTTGCGGGATAATAACAGAGGCATCAAATGCATACATTACCCATAGCGTCATCCCCATCACGAGGGCAATCGCACTTTTATTGATTTTGACTTTTTGTTCGAGGGCTATCAAAATATAGCCAAACAGGAACACGATGACCATGGCTGTTATCATACGTGTTTGGTTTTAGGTTATTTATTCAAATTGGGCGCAAATGTATATTTTTCTATTTAGGTAGGCTCATTTCTACCTGAAAAGTTGTTATAAATATTTCGAATAAGAAATAACTTTTTATTATAGAAATCGGATATGATTTGCTGTAATCTAAAACGAGCGGAAAGAGAAAAAGTTTTTTGGTGGCATTAATTGAATCCGTTTTTTATTTTATTTACTTGTAAGTAGTTGATAATTTGTTTGTTAGTGGTATGGTTAATATATTTGAAGTTGTTTAAATAAATAAAATAGGTATTAATTCCATTCTTTGATGTATCGTATTTTGATAATTATAGCTAGCAAAGTTTGGTATCTTTACTTAGATAAATATTATGGTAATGCCTTTCTGACAATCTAATCGTGTACAGCAAGATAAACAAATCAACTAAGAATATATCTGCTGTACACAATTATTTTATCCTGATATCCATTTAATAATGGTTTCCGTTTCCATAATAATGTCGTGGCTGTACATAGTTAAAGTATAATTCCGATTCAGAATATCCTGCCTGAGTTAGATGCTTATGAACACATTGGGCTATCAGATCTTCTAATGCATCATCTCGCTTAAATGCTATGACTTCAACAAGAGGATAATTCTCAGTGACGGAATCTAAAAATAGAAATATAGAATGGATTATTTCGATTGTTATATGATCGGAAGGAACATTATATATATCACTTAACTCTGTGTGTAGAGCTTTATTTATCTGAAAAAGCTTTTCAGGGTCAGTTCCATGAAATCTGAACGTTGGCATATCTGTAATGTTATTTAATTTGCGTTGATTAATTGATCCTGCAAATAAATACAAAAAAACAGATAGTCGGTGTATCTGTTTCAATGAAAATGACTATATTTGCACGCAACTAATTTTAAACATATTTCTTCTATGTCTTTTGTTGCAGAAAAAGTAGTTATGGACGGTCTTACTTTTGACGATGTCCTTCTTATTCCCGCCTATTCAGAGGTATTACCTCGTAATGTTGATTTATCAACAAATTTCACTCGTAACATTCGTATGAATATTCCTTTTGTTTCGGCTGCTATGGATACAGTGACTGAAGCTAAACTTGCTATTGCTATAGCTCGTGAAGGAGGAATTGGTGTAATTCATAAAAACATGTCGGTTGAAGAGCAGGCTCGCCAGGTAAAAATGGTTAAACGTGCTGAGAACGGTATGATTTATGATCCTGTTACAATTCTCAATACAGCAACTGTTTTGGATGCGTTGAAAATAATGGCAGAATACAAAATCGGTGGTATCCCTGTAGTTGATGAAGACAAACAATTAGTCGGTATCGTAACAAACCGTGATTTACGCTTCGAAAAAAACTATACAAAACTAGTTGAAGAGGTAATGACTGGCAAAGATCGATTAATTACGACTTCTCAAACGACTAACCTGGAGGATGCTGCAGAAATTCTTCAACAATATAAAATCGAAAAATTACCTGTTGTTGATAAGACTGGTGCTCTTGTTGGTTTGGTAACTTATAAAGATATCACGAAAGCAAAAGACAAACCTTTCGCATGCAAAGATGAAAAAGGTCGTTTGCGCGTAGCGGCAGGTGTTGGTGTTACTGCAGATACAATGAAACGAGTTGACGCGCTTGTTGAGGCAGGTGTAGATGCTATCGTAATTGATACTGCACACGGACATACAAGAGGTGTGGTTGATGTACTTAAATCAGTAAAAGCTAAATACCCGACATTAGAATGCGTAGTTGGTAATATTGCGACCGGAGATGCCGCTAAAATGCTTGTGGAAGCTGGAGCTGACGCTGTTAAAGTAGGTATTGGTCCTGGTTCTATCTGTACAACTCGTGTTGTTGCGGGTGTGGGTGTGCCTCAATTATCAGCTGTTTACGATGTAGCAAAAGCTATTGAAGGTTCTGGTGTTCCTGTAATAGCAGATGGCGGTCTTCGTTATTCAGGTGATATTGTTAAAGCTTTGGCAGCAGGTGCCAATACGGTAATGGTTGGTGGTTTGTTAGCCGGAGTTGAAGAATCTCCGGGAGAAACAATCATTTACAATGGACGGAAGTTTAAATCATATCGCGGTATGGGTTCTTTAGAAGCAATGGAGAAAGGCTCAAGTGATCGTTATTTCCAGGAAGGCGAAGTTGACGTGAAAAAACTTGTTCCGGAAGGAATTGCTGCCCGTGTTCCATTTAAAGGCTCATTATTTGAAGTAATTTATCAATTGGTTGGCGGCTTGCGTGCAGGTATGGGCTATTGTGGTGCTGCAGATATAAAAGGACTACATAATGCTAAGTTTACTCGTATTACAAATGCGGGTATTGCGGAAAGTCATCCTCATGATGTGACAATTACGCGTGAAGC
>JBOFIZ010000276.1:0-1044 GCA_051650425.1 Bacteroidales bacterium | reverse complement strand
TGAATAATCAATTGGAAAGAAATGAAATTGCACAGCTCTGGAAACTTGCTTTTGGCGATACAGATGATTTTATTCAGCGCTATCTGGATATAGCAGAGCGAAAACATTTTTTGCATTCGATGCAAGTCAATGGTCAGTTAACTTCTTTTCTCAATCTTATTCCGCTTTCATGTTCAATTGGGGATACCAATTATCATGGGTTCTACTTGTTTGGTGTTGCTACTAATCCGCAGTTCCGCGGGTTAGGCTACAGCCGGAATTTGTTTCGTGATGTGTTGGCAGTATCTCATGCCGATTTTATTGTGACGGTTCCTGCGTCACAATCGTTATTTGATTTTTACGCCACACAGGGGTTCACTGCTGTTGTTAGTCGCAAATGGGAATCGGTGCCTGAGCTTGTATTTTCATTGGATGATCTGTATTTCCTTCCTGCTTCATCGGATCGGTTACTTGAATTATATCAGTCGGAGAAAGAGGATGGATTCAGATGGTCTGAGGACTATCTTCGTTTCGCGCTTGATGAGTATGAATGGATGTTATTTCAGGTTGACGGAACTGAATATTATTGTATTTTTCAGATTGATGGAGCGAGAATACTTATTCAGACTACAAGCTTTGAGTTAAATCGGATTGCCGGGGTTTTCCGACAAAAAGGGTATCTGGATTATGAGATTGAGATGCCTGTTTTCGGTGCTTCGGATAGAGAGAATCCGTTTTATGCACTCCGTTTTTGTAACGATGAATTCCAAAAATCATTTATAGGTAATCTCCCGTTTACCTTGGCTATGGATAGTTGATTCACTTTAATAGATTAGATATAATGAGTAATTTTAAATTTGCACACAACAACTTTAACGTTGTGGATCTTGAAAAAAGTTTGTCATTTTATGAGCAGGCTTTGGGCTTGAAAGAAACAAAACGAATCAATGCCGAAGATGGTAGCTTTATCATTGTTTACCTGTCAGACGGAGGTAGTCAGCATTTGCTGGAACTGACTTGGTTGCGCGACTGGGAAGGCAATTATAATTTAGGTGATAATGAGTT
>JBOFIZ010000275.1:0-1383 GCA_051650425.1 Bacteroidales bacterium | reverse complement strand
AGAAAATAAAGTCTAAGATGCACCGAATATCCATTTTTAATGATATATATCCAATAAGATTACATTCAAAAACAAAATATTATTCAACCAAAAAAACAGATATAATCAAGTGAAAGTCTGCATCATATAAGAGATAAAGTAAAATTTCTAATTTATAACCAATACAAATAATAACCTTTTTATTGAGATTAAACCAAACTTTTTTTTCATATTTGCACCCGAAATAATACAGAGATTTTTAGTCATTATGGAGAAAAATACATTTCAAGAGCGTTTAGATAAAGTCGTTTTACATCGATTCTGGGGATATCCTATCTTCTTTTTTATCTTATATGTCATATTTCAGGCTACATTTATTATCGGAGCTTATCCGATGGAATGGATCGAAAATGGAATAGACTTATTAAGTCAAACAATAATCACGTATATGCCTGAAGGATTACTCAAGGACTTGATAATAGACGGAGTTATCGCCGGTGTGGGAGGTGTAATCGTTTTTCTTCCTAATATTGCCATTCTCTTTATGTTTATATCAATCCTGCAATCATCCGGATATATTATGCGAGCTGCTAAACTAATGGATAAGATGATGCATCGGATCGGACTTTCAGGCAATTCTTTTATTCCTTTGATAATGGGATTCGGCTGTAATGTTCCTGCTATTATGTCAACGAAAACGATTGAAGACAAACATAGCCGCATTATTACTGTATTGGTTAATCCACTTATGTCTTGTAGCGCACGTTTGCCTGTTTACCTACTTTTATCAGCAGCTTTTTTTGAAGAAAATGCAGGTCTGGTAATATTTGGTCTTTATATGTTAGGTATTATTCTGGCAATTTTACTTTCGTATATTTTTCGAAAATTTGTCGTAACAGACGAAGACACCGAATGTAATTATGATCTTCCTGACTATTGCCTACCTTCTCTGATAAGCACATGGAAAGATGTATGGGGACAAGTTTCTCAATATCTCAAAAAAATGGGAGGGATTATCCTGATAGCATCTATCCTCATCTGGTTTCTCGGATATTTCCCAAAAAACGAACTACTTGAAAAAGAGTATGAAGCTAAACAAGAACAAATCATCCAACAGTTTGATAGAGACATCCAGACAACACCTCAATTTAAAGATGATTTGCTCGCAGAAAGAGATAGCATCATACAACATAATAAATATGAATATGAAACACAATTAGCTTCGGAATCCTATATCGGACGTATCGGCAAAAGTATAGAACCTATAATGGCACCTCTTGGTTTTAACTGGAAAATGAGCTCTGCTCTATTAACCGGAATTGCCGGGAAGGAATTAATTGTAAGTACAATGGGAGTTCTTTATGCCGGAGATGATGGAGGAAATACGCTTATTCATGCATTAGC
>JBOFIZ010000274.1:0-4576 GCA_051650425.1 Bacteroidales bacterium | reverse complement strand
AGGAGAAATAGAAGTTGTTTTTTCATAAATTAAAAAATTAATTTTCAATAGACTTGTCTCTGTGTGACCAAGTCAGCCCGGTCAAATTTTTAGGTTTCTCTGGAAATATATAGCTAAATATTAAAGCCAAAACCATACTTAAAACAATACCGATAAGTCCGTAAAGCATAAAATTGATTGGCGAATTTGACTTCAGCCAGATCAAAATACCTACACTTACCAATAATGCGCTCAGGGCTGCATAACCTCTTACGCGAGGCATAAAAATACCAATTGCAAATAATCCACCTAACCCGCTGGTAAGCAGACCTATAAATGTGTTAAATTCGTCAAAGAACGATTTAATATCCATCAATGAAAGTTCAATAGCCAAAACAGTTCCTAAAACGCCGACTACTACCCCACTGATTCTTGCAGTGTTTACCTGCTTTTTATCTGACAGTTTCGGGAAAATGCGCTTTGCAAAATCCACCGTTATCGCTGTTGATGCTGAGTTGATATTTGATGACAATGTTGACATTGTAGCAGCAAAAATCGCAGCAATCAATAACCCCGCAACTCCTGCAGGCAACTCATTTACGATAAAATAAGGGAAGATACCTTCTGCATTACTCATCGTCGTTGGCAATAACTCGGGATGTACATGGAAGAAAGAGAACAAGGCTGTACCGATGAAATAAAACAACACCAATACCGGCAATGAAATCAAACCGTTTAACCAGATACTACTTTTTGTTTTTGCCATATCTGACGTAGTCAAATATCGTTGTACGATCGTTTGGTCAGATGTGTAAGTTATTACCGAATTCGCTATACCGGCTCCAAAGAAAATAACCCAGAAAGTCGGTTGTGTAAAATCAAATGAGAAATCCAGCATTTTGAATTTATCTGCCGACATAGCTATTGATATTGTTTCTCCGAAACCTCCGGTTTCAACGATCAGGTAAATAACCGAAATCAAGGCACCGAATACCAGAATCCCCCCTTGGATTACGTCTCCCCATACTACAGCCTCAACACCACCCATGGTCGAATAAACAATCGTTACCAGAGACATGAGCAGAATACAAACAATCAGATCGATACCCGTTACCGTCGATAAAGCTACTGACGGAAGATACAAAACAATTCCGATACGCGTTACCATAAAAATGATAAATAATGTACTCGAAACTAATCTGACTGTAACATTGAAGCGCTTTTCGAGATATTCGTATGCACTTGTCAATTTTAATCCTCTGAAAAATGGTAAATACCACTTAATTACTATCGGCGCTACGATAAGTATAGAAAAGGACATTGGGAAATACAACCAGTTTGTTGTATAGGTTTTTGCCGGAATCGCCATAAAAGTGATTGCACTTAAGGTCGTGGCAAAAATACTGATACCTGCTGCCCACCAAGGAATTTGTCCCCCACCTTTAAAAAACTGATCGGATGTTGCAGCTTTTCTGCTAAAGTAAAAACCTACTCCGATCATTAATAAAAGATAGATGGCTAAAACGCCATAATTCAACCATCCGAAATTAACTTTATTAATAAATGAAACTTTTTCTATGGTTCCGTTGTTTAACATCACATATGCATCGTTCCACTTACTGACAATAGTATTTTCGGTTGCGTCAGCTTGAAAGCCCTGATTATCCCATTGTCCTGTTACCGTGTGGTAAGTACAATATTTTCCATTTGGATCCAAAAATAAAATATGGTGTGTCCCCATTGCGATAGGTAACTGACCACTAACGTTTATAATTGATTTTGATCGGTCTGTCCGATCTGTCCAAACATTCTTTTTAAGGGAATAAGTCAGGATTTTATCTCCGAACAAATAAAGTAAATCTTCATCACCGGAATTTTGTACTGCACTATGTGTAGTCGATCCATTATTGAAAGGAAGCGGAGAAATAGATTCCCACTTACTGTCTTTGTTCCTGAGATTAAGTTTCCATGCCTGATTATTTAAACCGTTTTCGCCGATACCGCCCGTTACGATCAACTGATCA
This sequence comes from Bacteroidales bacterium, assembly GCA_051650425.1. Taxonomy (GTDB): domain Bacteria; phylum Bacteroidota; class Bacteroidia; order Bacteroidales; family UBA7332; genus UBA7332. The sequence continues at coordinate 2,573 of JBOFIZ010000274.1, read as the reverse complement.
TTAATAACGCCGGCAACCGGATTTGCCAATTTAACAGGTAAAGACGGAAGATTCTGAATAGCATTCGGCTCGTCTCCCTTAATATCAAGAACTTCAGAGGAAAATCCCGCAGGTGTTTTTCCACCAATAATTATCAGACCACTCTTAGTATCTACAAAACCACAATCTCTTAGTGGTGTAGAAAGTGATTCACCTTTGACTATATTAAATTCCGAACCATTTCCTTCTAACCGATATAGATGACTCGTATATTTAACAGAGTCCGGAGAAAGCATGTCTTCGATACCGAAGACAAGTTCTCCGTTAACTGTTCCAAGAAAAACTCCTTTTTCGTTTAAAGCATCGTTTATACACTGAGATTTAACCTCTAATGCGACATCGGACGCTTTTAGCGATAAAACTGACAGCAATGAAAAAACGACAATAAAAAAATACTGACCAAGTTTTCTCATACCTGTGTTTTTCTTATAGTTTTTCGATTATTTCTTCAGCCAAAACAGCTGATTTAATCATCATTCTCGGGATATGGAAAGGCCCTTTAAAGATATTTCCTTTTGCAGGTTGCGAAACAGAACCATCTCTGTGCAAATAGCCATACCATTCACCAAATTCGTTATCAGGGAAATGTTTGTAAGTCCAATCACTGATTTGCTTGTGCATTTCAAGATATTTCTCATCACCCGAAGCCTGATAAGCGTAAAGTGTTGCAATAACAGCTTCTGTTTGTGGCCACCAGAATTTCATATCATGTGCATAATCTTGCGGAGGCAAGTTTTTGCAATCTCTGAAATTGATAATTCCGCCAAACTCTTCGTCCCATCCCCATTTCCAAGACCAGTCTAAAATAGTTAAACCGATTTTTGTCAGTTCAGGATCCCAGCTTCTGTATTTAGCCTCTTCCAGAATGAACCATGCTGTTTCGATACAGTGACCCGGATTAATTACACGACCATTGATTGTGTCGATAAATTCTCCGTTTGGACCAACCATCTCTAATAAAGCTTCAAATTCCGGTTTCATGAAGTCATTTTTAATTTCTTCAATCGACTCATCAATTTGCTGTGTTAATTCAGGAGCATCAATAGCTGCACGAATTCTTGAAGCAGTATTAATAAGAATCATACAAATCGAATGCCCTTTAGCTTCAAAAGTTGATTCGTATTTAGGAGCTAAGAAACCTGGGGTTGCTAAAAATTTCTTGATCAAGTGGAACAGCTTCAAAGCTTTTTCAGCATAAGTCTTGTCTCCCGATGCAATTGCGTATTCAGACATTGCAATAGCTGCAAATGTTTCAGAAAACACATAACGTCTTTTTCTCAACGGTTTCCCTTCGGCTGTTACTTCAAAATACATATGTCCGTTTTCGTCCGAACAATGTTTTTCAATAAAATCAATACATGATTTTGAAGCAGCTAACCACTCCGGATTTTTTTCTATATTATTATATGCATGAGCAGCAATAAAACCAAAGCGACCTTGAAACCATACAGATTTCGTCGTATCGATCAGACTTCCATCTCTGTTCAAACATGTATATATCCCACCATTGACTTGGTCTAAACCATTCTTCAGCCAAAAAGGAAGAATATTTTCTGTCAGATCTTTTCTATATTGGTTATTCCAGTGTAATAGATAATTTCTCATTCAGTTATTATCAAATTAAAATTTATTACAACGATCAAAGAAGTTAATAGCTTCAAGCTCTTTTCTCATTGCGTCCTCTTCTGCTTGAGTCATGTTTTGGAATGGAGTGCGGTTTTGACCAAGATCCAAACCAATAAGTTTCATAATGCGTTTTCCGCCTACGATATTACCACGGTAGTTGCAAATTACATTAATTACAGCCTGAGCGAAGTTTTGTTTTTCGCGAGCTGTTTCCAAGTCACCAGCTTTCCAAGCTTCGATAATACCGTTCAACTCTTTACCATTGTAGTTTGTTGTTCCGCCGATACCACCTTGAGCACCACCCATTGCCAAAGCAGGAAGGATTGTCTCATCTTGTCCGTGTAACATTTGGAATCTGTCACCAGCATAAAGCTGACACTGGTTGTATTCATAAATACACTCATACGTATATTTAATACCTGCAAAATTAGGAATACGTCCGTCAACTGCCTTAAGGAATGGCAACATAGGTAAGAACACACCACTAAGAGCAGGAATGTGATAGAAATAGAAAGGAAGGTTTGGAGCACCTGCTGCAATCTCTTCGCAATATTTCACTAACTCTTCCACGCGACTAGCTTTTGGGAATGGAGATGCCATTGCACCAATACCCCATGCGCCGATTTTTTGAGCATGCTCAGCCAATCTGTGGCTCATTTTCACACATGTACTACCTACATGAACGATTACTTTAAAATCCTTTGGAGATACTTCTACCCATTTTTCAGCTAGTAACATACGCTCTTCTTCAGTCAACATGTAACCTTCACCTGAAGATCCGTTGATGAAAACACCTTTAAGACCGTTCTTAACCAAAAGTTCTGCATATTTTGCAATTGGTTCAAGATTTACTTCGCCTTTTTCGTCAAACGGAGTAAAAGGGGCATTAATAAGCCCTTCAATGAATT
>JBOFIZ010000273.1:0-1920 GCA_051650425.1 Bacteroidales bacterium | reverse complement strand
ACGTTTCAGAAAGGCCTCCCAATCTTTAGGCTTCTTACTCCAGCTTATATCCGCCATTGCTGCCAGGCGCGGGAAAAGCATGTATTCAAGATTTGATGTTCCCGTTACAAATTCACTCCACATAGAAGCCTGATACCCCAATACTTTATCTTGTAAGCCTGGAGTGATCCCGCTCATTGCCATATCATAATCATAGACATCCTTCAATGTATTATTCCCAAAATAAGTAAACGGTTCAAACCACTGAGGTCCCTGATAGCGGATCAGGTAAAAACGCTGAGCCGGAGTTAGAACGATCGAATGCCCTTTTTTAGCTGCTTTCACAGCCGATTGTCCCAATCCTCTCCAACCAAAGATTGTAGCTCCTTCGGGAATCTCACTATCTACTAATTCGTCCCAACCCATAAGTTTCTTCCCTTTGGATTGGATATAACCATTCATCCGGCGAATAAAGTAACTTTGCAGTTCTTCCTCATTCGGAATATTATTTTCTTTCATTCGTTTCTGACAAAGCGGACAAAGCTTCCAGTTATCTTTCCAGGCTTCATCACCACCGATATGGATATATGAAGACGGAAATAACTCTATAACCTCATCAATCACATCTTCCAGAAAAGCAAAAACAGAATCATTACCAGCACAGTAAATGACAGAAGCATTCTTTCCTCCGCCCCCGGGTATTGTGCCCAGAAAATCTTTCACGACAGGACAAGCCAAATGGGGGTAAGCTGCCAGAGAGGCATTGGTATGAGCCGGCATCTCTACTTCCGGTATGACTTCGATATTGCGGGATGCGGCATAAGCGACTATCTCACGTACATCATCCTGTGTATAGAAACCTCCGACGGGAGTTGGTTCTCCTTCAATTTGATTAGCACGAAGCGGGAAAAGGTTATTTCGTTCTGCCCGGAATCCACCAATGGAAGTAAGCAAAGGATACTTCTTTATTTCCAGTCTCCATCCATTATCATCAATCAAATGCCAGTGAAACGTATTGATCTTATGAATAGACAAATAATCCAGTAGTTTCAGAATATCCTTTTTCGGCACAAAATGACGCGAAACATCCAGCATAAATCCACGATAGCCGAAACGAGGTTCATCCTGAATTGAAACACATGGAATACTCCATTCCTGAACCTTGTTCTCCTTTTCTGAGAATATCTCAGCCGGGAGTAATTGTAACAGTGTCTGAACACCATAAAAGAATCCGGCTTGTGAAGATGCTGCCAGCAGAACTTTATCTTTTGTCACATCCAGTTTATAGCCCTCTTCGGGTAAGTCCGTATTATATACAAGCTCTACTGTATTCTTCTTTTTATGCTTAGAGACAGGTTGTAGTTTTATCTCAGCACTCCTGCGCAGGTATTTATATAAATCGGCAACAGCCGGTTCAAACCGGGAGTCGGGAACATAAACCGTTGTCCGTTCATTAAACGTAAAACTACCCTGTCCTTCTGTGATCAACTGAGGTTCAGGAATAATTGAAATCTGAGCTACAAGCATCTGCATTCCGATAAGGATGCAAAAAGATATAGCTGCCAGTCTTTTCTTCATCATTTAGGCAATTAGTTTTGGGTTAGTATTATTGTGTTCTGATTAAACTACATTATTCTCATTCCGCTGTACATTCCTGTATTCTGTGGGTGTAAATCCATTGATATTTTTAAAAACTGTACTAAAATATCGTTGCTGACTAAACCCTACTTTTTCAGAAATCTCAATAATCGGAAGATTCGTCGTTTCAAGTAATTCTTTTGCTTTCAATATGCGAACAGAGTTAATATACTCCTTTACTCCGACGCCAATCGTCTGCCGCATCCTCTGATATAAAGCTGAACGGCTCATAGCCAATAGCGAAGCCAGTTTATCTACATCCAGTTCCGTATCACTGATATTCTGCTCAATCAGAGAAATTAA
>JBOFIZ010000272.1:0-1637 GCA_051650425.1 Bacteroidales bacterium | reverse complement strand
CAAACGATCACTTCTTAAAATCCAACTTTATTCTCACGAACCGAGTCAGCTTACTCTCACTTACTTCATTTAAGTCGACTAAATAGTCATCTTAAAATAAAACCACAAAATAAATTCTCAATACATTTAAGCCTATTGTATATATTGATTAATTACCAAAAACACGAAGACAGTCAAATGTAAGTCCAAAAAAAGTGATCATCAGCCAATCAGGGAATCAATGGCGATAATCACTTTTAAAATAAACCATTCTATTCTCACGAACAAAAAGGGAATTCTCACTTACATCTATTAAATATAACTTACATATTTGCAATTATAAAAACAAACGAGAAATCTACTCTTATTTAAGGTTTGGTAGATACAATAACTTTTATTATTCAGTTCAAATATATAGGTCCCAAGCTGTACCGTATAATTTTCTTTCTATATAAAACACTACATTTACAGTAGTTATTTATATATTTAGTCTACATATATATATATTAGTCGCCTTTTTCATAATAGGATAACGAAATAAAATTATCTACATTTCATTACATTTCTCCCTTTATAAAAAAGAGACAGAAATAAGACTTAAGGTTCTGTGAAGCGATTTATTAAAATAAGCGTCCCTGCTATATAAATATATACTCATCTATATCTGCCTTTATTCCTGATAAAATTACTATCTTCGTATTGTATTTTAAACTCAGAAAAAGGAGACGGAATGATAGATCAGATTACGATAGACAAGATTATGGATGCAGCACAAATTGTTGATGTTGTATCAGATTTTGTATCCCTTAAGAAACGAGGCGTAAACTATACAGGTCTTTGCCCTTTCCACGATGAGAAAAAACCTTCTTTCAGCGTCTCTCCTACTAAAGGTATTTGCAAATGCTTTAGTTGCGGTAAAGGCGGAAACGCTGTTCACTTCATTATGGAGCATGAACAGTTATCTTATTATGAGGCTCTGAAATGGCTGGCTAAGAAGTATGGTATCGAAGTTAAGGAGAAAGAACTTACTGCAGAAGAGATTCAGCAACGAAGCGAACGCGAAAGTATGTTCCTGATTAATACTTATGCTCATACTTATTTCCAGGATACTTTACATGAAACTACGGAAGGACAGCAGATTGGTCTGAGTTATTTCCGCGAACGAGGCTTCCGGGATGACATTATCCGTAAATTCCAGCTGGGATATAGCCTGGAGAAAAGAGATGCTTTCTATCTGGATGCTACAAAAAAGGGATACAAGACAGATTTACTCGTTAAAACAGGACTTGTTATTGATGCTGAGGGACGATTCTACGATCGATTCAGAGGTCGTGTAATGTTTCCTGTACATACCATTTCGGGCAAAGTCGTTGCATTTGGCGGACGTATCTTGAAATCAGATGCAAAACTTGCTAAATATCAGAACTCTCCCGAAAGTGAGATTTACCATAAAAGCAATGAGCTATATGGTATCTACTTTGCTAAAGGTTCCATTGTCAAACAAGATAAGTGTTTCCTAGTTGAAGGCTACACAGACGTTATATCCATGCATCAATCGGGCATTGAAAACGTCGTTGCCTCTTCGGGTACAGCTCTGACTCCGGGTCAGATCCGAATGATTCATCGCTTCACTTCAAATATCACTGTCTTATATGACG
>JBOFIZ010000271.1:0-4532 GCA_051650425.1 Bacteroidales bacterium | reverse complement strand
TATGAAGAATATGGCGAAAGTGCTTGGCAGGGGCGAAAGATATTCGTATATGATTGGTCAGGGAGAGTGATTGCAGAGTTAAATTCAGATATTGATCTATCCTGTATAGCAGTTTCTAAAGACAATAAAACGCTTTATGCAATGGCTTTAAATCCTGATCCTTTTCTTGTGAGTTTTGAATTGCCGGATTTTAATTAGTTAAGCGCTAATTAATGCTTGTACCTTATGGCAAGGTGCTATTATTATATAATCGATAAAAACATATGCATACAAGAAATTCGATATTTGAATTAAGTAAGTGTCAGAAATAATTTTATATGTACAATCTATGAATACCATATTGGGTAAGTTAACGAGTAAAACGCTTTTCTTTGTGAGTATAAGTACAGTGGGGTATTTCTGCTTTTTGTACATGAATACTTATATTTTAAAGTCGGACTTTATATTGATTGAAATGCTGCAAGAGCTATTTACAATACCGTTAATAATCTTTCAGGTCGTGCTTTTTATTTTTTCTGTTATTTTCTGTTTTAAAGATCAGTTTAAAATGAACCGATATTCTTTTTGGAGCTTTGTTATTTTGTTGATAAATAATTTATTCATCTTTCTAAGTTTTACACTATATCGTCATTTATTTTAATGCTCAAATAAGTTTTGTGAGAAATGATAACCGGAACGGTTTGCTATATAATATAATAAGAGAACAGCCTTGTTAAATAGTTTAGCTGTGCAGTAAATAATTAAAACCTAAAATTAGATATAAATGGACCAAATTAAATTAAGAAATAAATTAGAGCAGTTGCAGAAAGAATATAATGAGATACATAATTGCTTCAATATATTCACAGCATTACACAATAAACATGACGAAAAACGTCTGCATTCACGTTTTATATCTTATCTATTGTCTGATTCAAAACATGAAATGGGAAATAAATATTTAGAGTTATTTTTAAAAACCATTTCATCTCAGTACTCTGCTTTCAAAGACTTTTGTCTGGATAGCTGTGTTGTGAGACCTAATGAAATAAATAAAAGTGAGCATAGAGATATTGATATCTATATAACTAATAAGAAAACCCGACAAGCTATAATCATAGAGAATAAAATCTATGCTGGGGATAGTACACACGAGCATAAAATAGGAGCTGAAAAAATTCAACTTAATAGATATCGGATAATTGCTGAAGAGGAGAAGTTTAAATCGGATCAAATATTTATGCTTTATTTGACTTTAGATAGACATAACCCGGAAAGATTTGATGAAATAAACAGGCCTGAGTTATTGTTTAATATTGATTATCCATCAGAAATCATATCTTGGTTAGATCAATGTATTGCAATAACAGTTAATGAGCAGTTAAAGGGATGTATAATTCAATATAGATCCATAGTAACGTCTCTAACAAGTGATTTATCCAGAGTGGAACACTTGAGGCTATTAATTAGTGATAATATTGATTTGAGTTGGGATAATATATCCTTTATAAAAGATATGCCTGATTTTAATCACGTTAAGTGGCATACGATTGCTGATTTTTGGAACGATTTGTCTTTGGAGTTGGAGAATAACGGCTTTAATGTGACGAAAAGAATAGCTATTAATGAGATTACTAAAATAGCACATAGTCAATCCAAAAAATCCTATGGTATCAATATAAAATCGAATGAAGATAAAGAATATTATATAGTAAATGATTTCATCAATGGTTTAACTTGTGGGACTTTGGATGAATCTAATAATTGGATGAATATTCAAATGATTAGTTTTGTAGATTTTGAAGTCAGAGAGGTTTTTCAATTAATCAATTTGTCACAGCGCAGAGCCCTGATAGCTAAAACAGTATATGAGCTGAAAAAATATATTCAGAGTACAGTAATTATTTAAATGTAGGGGTTTTATTATACTCTTCCCGTAGTTTGCTTTTTAATCAGCACTTTCTCTCCTGTTGCTGTAAGCTTTTTGATTAATAGTTGGATATAGTTGAACTATTATGGATAAAACGGAATTTCTCTACTCGTAACTAATTTATATTCAAGGTTAAGTAATATTTCTGACGGTGTAAATAAATATTTTCTAACCTGTATCAATTTGTTAAACGTAGGTCGCACAAAAATGCGATGTACTTCGCACTTTTATGCGACCTACTCCGCAATTTTGTGCGACGTACATCGCAATTTTTATTTAGCCTTGAAAAATAATTATTTAGCCTGTTTCGGAAATTAAATTGACCGTGAAATAAATTATTTGTACCTATGGAATTTCAGGGTTACGGTAAGAGGGGTGAGGTATGTCAGTATAATAGCTAGAACATCCGGTTTATTTTTTTTGTGCGATTAACCTATAAGTTAATTATAGAACTAATTGCTTGACTAATTGTTTATATAATAATATATTTGCATCCATTTTTATTGCTAATGTAAACCTAAAAGTTAATTGCCGTGGAGATAATCGCATTATTTGAACCTTATATTTATAGTATAAGGTATGATGGACAGGAGCAAAATGAATTTGACAGGCTTATTTCTGAGTGGAATGATGTCAGTCAGCTGCTGACTTTTCTGGAAAATAATCGAGAATCTTTACGAGCTCACGTTTGGAAAGAAATAGATGAACCATTTAAAGCAGCTCGTCAAATATTGGATGAAGCAGCTGCATTGGAAGAGTTATTTATAAGGTTATATCATCATACCCAAGAAGGTAAGACTCCGGATTTTGATTCTCATTTTCAATATTTAGATGGAAAATATAAATATGAAATTAAGTATCAGCCGATGAAGTCATATGGATGTGGTACTCCATCTTTACTTCGCATTTATGCAATAAAAATGGATGATAATATCTATTTAATTACCGGAGGTGGTGTAAAATTAGGTAGTTCGATTCAAAATTCGCCAGGGTTGAAAGATCATGTTTTGCAGAATATTGATAAAGTAAGAGTCTGGCTTAGACAAAACGGGATCATTGATGGAGATGATCTGAAAAATGAATAAAATTGATTTGATATGGGATTCAATTTAGATAAACTTACGAAGATCGCAAAGCCTCGTTCTGAAGAAGAGTTGGAACAAGCGCGTATTAGAAAGGAAAATAAAGAATGGATACGAATATCCCAAGATATTGCATTGAATATTCATTTCTATTTGAAGCAACTAAATATTTCTCAAAAAGAGTTGGCTCTCAGAATGGGAGTGACACCTCCTTATATAGGAAAGTTGCTTAAAGGCAAGGAGAATATGACTATAGAAACGATATGTAAATTGCAAACGATATTGAATAAAGAATTGATTGCTGTATTAACGCCGAAAGAATTGAAACAAACAGTATCGAAAAGTTCGATGACGACGTTTGTAGATTCAGCCTCAAGTATAGTTTATTCGGATAAAGGAAATTCATTTAATGAATATCTTGCTGACGTGGAACAAATAGCATAACAATATTATGATGGAACAGATATATTATAAATATGTCAAGATGGAGCTGGAACAATTTGCCATATTTGAAGAAAATTTTCCAACTTCCGGTGATGATGTGCAGTTTCAGACAGAGCTGCAATTTTCATATGATAAAGAACAGAAGATATTATGTAATATAATTGTCGTTAAGGCAACAAGTGGAGACAAGATTATTTTGAAAGCCGATATGCGTAGCTTTTTTCATTTTTCAGATGAATCAATAGCGCAATTACGGCGAGAGAGTGGGCTAATTGTATTTTTTCCTCAATTGTTAATTCAATTTGCATCTTTGAATTATGGGGCGTTGCGTGGCGTATTATTTGAGAAAACTAAGGGTACAGTTCTGTCGAATTATATATTGCCACCGCTTTCATTAAATCGTATAATCGATAAGTCTTTTGATGTACAGTGATCTAAAGCATAAGGGATTTTGAGCGATAAAAAGGCTATCCGCAACTGCTGAATAAGCAGGTTCGGATAGCCTTTCTGATTTTCTGTAAGGATGGGTACGACTTGTCTCGTGAGCTACAACGAGAAGGCCCCTCCCTACAGGAATCGTTATAAGCCATTGAGAGTTGTTTTATGTCGTTGTACCGCTTTGAAACTACAGCCAAAACGATTACTTATAAATTATAATCTCTTTTATTTAGAAAGCAAAATCAGAGAAGGCTATGATTTTATCTTGTTTCAGATCTTCGGCAAGTGCATTGTATAATGTACGCAATTGAGGATCGTCATGTGAGGCTAAATATATATTTAGTGCATCCACTAAATAGGGTTTAAGTCGCGGATCATTCAGAGCCTGAATGATATCGACCGGGTTTTGTGTTCGCACTGTGTGCAGATCAAGACTTAAGAGATTCAGAAATTCTTCTAAGGCATAATCTGTATTATTCTGGTCATTGGAGTCCTGCGCTTGTGTTAGTTTCGCCAAAGCTTTTCCCATCTCTTCAATAACTGACAGAAGTAAATCTTTTCGTTGGAGCATACTTTGTGGTTTTAATGAATTACTATTATTCGACTTTAAAATTAAATGTTCGGATGACTAGATCCCGATCCTTAACCCAGACAGTACA
>JBOFIZ010000270.1:0-1211 GCA_051650425.1 Bacteroidales bacterium | reverse complement strand
CCCTTCGTTCATAGGAGTATTAAAAAATCTAATTGATCGATAAAGATTAATCGATTAGTTTATTGTAAAGTTTTTGAAGTTCTAACGCTATGTTTTCTTCATCAAACAACTTTGCATATTGTTTTCCGGAAGCAATCATCTTATTGCGTTGATCCGGATTGTTTATTAAATAAGACATAGCATCTCTCATTTGCTCTACAGAGTTCGGATTAACATAGATAGAATCTGGACCACCGGCTTCCTCAAGACAAGATCCGGTTGCTGCAATTACAGGTATTCCGGAGTATAGAGCCTCAATGATCGGGATTCCGAATCCTTCAAAAAAAGAAGGATAAACGAAAATTGTAGCTTGCTGATAAATAGCAGGCAGATCACCAAAAGGAACTCCATGAAGAAATGTAACAAGGTTCTCAAGTCCGTTTTCCTTAATATATTGTTTTACTTCATTCATATATGGAGTAGGGCGACCTACAGCAACCAAAGGCATTTTGCTGGAAGACTCTTTCAAGGCTTTTAAAGCGAGGAGTAGATTCTTGCGACTTTCGATCGTTCCAACATATAAAATATAATTATCAGGTAATTGGTATTTTTGTTTAACTTGTCTTTTTAATTCCTCAGCAGCGGCAACTTTAAAACTGTTATCGCAACCTTGGTAGATAACATCAATTTTATCGGGATTAATATTGAAAAAGTTTACAATATCCCGTTTTGTCATTTCGCTGACAGCAATAACTCTATCCGCTTTTTGGCAAGCTCTTTTGAACTTAAATTTATAGATTAAACGATCAATTGGTTTGTAGAATTCAGGATAGCGTAAGAATATAAGATCATGAATTGTAACAACTGATTTTACGCCGCTTTTTTGTAATCCAAAAGGTATCTCGTTACTTAATCCATGGTAAATATCCATGTTTTCAAGATTAATATCTGAAACGATACCATAAGAACGCCAAATTGATTTCACACCAAAACCTTTCCAGAAACCTTTCGGGAAACGATATTGAATATTTAATCCATTGTTAATTTTAGATCTTAGACTTGGTTTGCCTTCAGAAGGAGTGAAGAGCAAATATTCATTATCTGAGTTATATGTTGATAAAGTATTCAGAACAAAACGGCTATAGTTGCCTAATCCTGTCCCATTGTGCGTAGCACGTTTAGCATCAAATGCAATTCTCATAAAGTCAAATTTCTTATTCTAAATAATAAGA
>JBOFIZ010000269.1:0-2580 GCA_051650425.1 Bacteroidales bacterium | reverse complement strand
CTCCTCCCCCTATTACGATCAAATCACCGTCTAGTATTCCTCCCGCCTGGATAAGACCTTTATAGGCAAGAGTTGTTTGGAATGTATAATCCGGTGAAAGTATGGCTAAGGCCGAAGCTGTAGTATAAAGTTTCAACACCGAAGCTGGCGTTAATAAACGATCGCTCTGATAGGCATATATTTCTTTCTGTCCCGAGCACTCCCGAACAGAAGCAGATACCGATGTGTATTTCTGAGATGAACCTCCAAAAAATGTTGGAATATCATGTCCGGCTAAAACAGTCAGATTTGTCAGTGTGATAAAACTGACGAGTAACAGAAGTTTTGTTTTCATATTTACCGATTAAGATAATAATTGGATTAATGGCCTAAAGTTACATCAAAATTTTATTTGAATATTTCGTTTATTACGATCAGTAAAGAGAAACACACTTCTTTGTTTAAGTTTACGCTTCTGTATCTGATACAGAATACAATTTTTTGTATGGAACAATCATTTTATTGCATATCTTTGTTCCTACTTAAAGTGATTTATTTTTACACTATCCGTTATTATAAAGATCAGTTGCATCTAAACTAAAACGCAAGATATGCACGTAAAACGAATCTAATTAAATAATTGAAAATTAAAAGACTAACTTGTTTATCCATGGTTTATAATGAATCAAAAATAGCTGAACGTCACACACGAGGACGGATCGAGGTAATCTGCGGATCAATGTTCTCAGGTAAAACGGAAGAGCTGATACGACGAATGAAACGTGCAAAAATAGCCCGACAGGCGGTCGAAATATTTAAACCGACAGTCGATGTTCGCTATTCGAATGATGAAGTCGTTTCTCACGACAAAAATTCGATCATATCTACTCCGGTTGATAATTCAAGTAGCATTCTGCTTCTGTCTAGTAATGTTGAAGTTGTTGGTATTGATGAAGCTCAGTTTTTTGATGAAGGCTTAACTGATGTGTGCAATCAGTTGGCAAATAATGGAGTTCGGGTTATTGTGGCAGGACTGGATATGGACTATAAAGGAAAGCCTTTCGGACCGATGCCTGCTTTATGCGCTGTAGCAGATGATGTAACGAAAGTACATGCAATTTGTACACGTTGTGGCAATCTGGCAAATTATTCTTACCGTTTGATCGAAAATGAAAAACAAGTATTGTTAGGTGAAAAATCAGAATACGAACCATTATGCAGAGCTTGTTATATTGATGCTCATCAATAATAATATATATACATAACTAACTAAAACTAAATTAACTATGAACTCTTTTGACAAACCCTATACCTTTGATCGTGTTGTTCGTATCATTATCGGTATTGTTGTTATTGTCGGACTGCTTGCATTAATCAATCGGCTGAGCTCTGTACTGGTAACATTCTTTGTAGGGTGGCTGATAGCCTATATGCTGAATCCTTTTGTGGATTTTATTCAGCATAAATTGCGCGTTAAGAATCGAATTGCTTCTATTTTTATATCAATTATTCTTGTAGTCGGAACTATCGTCGGAATAGTTATTGCGTTGATACCTGCTATTTCTGCTGAATTTTCAAAAATGACAGATCTACTTCATCATTATCAGGGTGCGGGTGGTTACATTCCATTTATACCAACAGATCTGCAGGATTTTATTTCTGAGAAAATCAATCTGAAAGAGTGGCTCCAATATATGAATAAGGAAGACTGGCAAAAACTGATCGAAGAGTTCTTCCCGAAAGTCATAGGTCTTTTCTCTAGTTCTGTAAACTGGCTGATTGGTCTGTTTGCTTCTTCTATTACCTTATTATATGTCTTTTTCATTCTGCTGGATTACGATAAAATCTCAAAAGGTTTTATTAATATAATCCCTCAGAAATATCGCGAAGACGTATCAGGCTTGATGGATAATCTAGAATACTCAATGAATAGTTATTTCCGGGGTCAGGCTTTGGTTGCATTTATTGTCGGAATTTTATTTGCTATAGGTTTTAATATAATCGGTCTCCCTTTAGCAACTGTTTTGGGTCTGTTTATCGGTCTTCTGAATATGGTTCCTTACTTGCAAACCTTAGGTATAATACCGACTGCTATGCTTTGCGTCATTAAATCGGCAGAGAGCGGAGGCAGTTTCTGGGGTGTATTTGCTGCTTCGTTACTTGTTTTTGCTGTAGTACAAATTATTCAGGATGGCTTTCTTACTCCGCGTATCATGGGTAAGATTACAGGTCTTAATCCAGCGATTATACTATTGTCTCTTTCTATCTGGGGTAGCTTAATGGGAATTGTCGGTATGATTATTGCACTCCCGATGACTACTTTGATTATATTCTATTACGAGCGATTCATACTCGAAAGTGATAATAAATCTATAAATAAGACTCCTGATAAGATGAAGAAGTAAACTAAGGTTAAAAACGACCTTTTTTCAAGATGAACGTTTGGAGGTTTACAGGAAACATCATATCTTTGCAACGCATTTGAGAAACAAACGCACATCAATGATTCGCTAGCTCAGCTGGTAGAGCACAACACTTTTAATGTTGGGGTCCTGGGTTCGAGCCCCAGGCGGATCACGAAAAAGGAGTTAAGATTTTTCT